>JABWCD010000021.1 GCA_013359265.1 Candidatus Hydrogenedentota bacterium | reverse complement strand
TTCCGGCGCCTTGTCGATCTCGCCGTAGGCCATCAGCTTGGCGCGCCCCTGCTCGGCCAACACCGTCGTGATCGCGCTCGTGAGCGTCGTCTTGCCGTGGTCCACGTGACCAATCGTCCCGATGTTCACGTGCGGCTTCTTGCGCTCAAATTTTTCCTTCGCCATGTCTGTCTCCTTGACCTAAGTCCACCGCGCTACGGCGCGGGCCACAAGTTAGCTGAACCGGAACGCGCTTCCGGATTTCTCCATGATTTCGTTCGCGATGTTTGGCGGCATAGGCTCGTACTGCGCGAATTCCATGCTGTACGACGCACGGCCCTGCGTGCGCGAACGGATGTCGTTCGCGTACCCGAACATGTCGCCGAGCGGCACGTACGCGAAAATCTTTCGGGCCGTGCCCTGCTGTTCCATGCTCTCCATACGCCCGCGGCGGCCGTTGAAGTCGCTGATCACCTCGCCCGTGTACTCGTCGGGGCACACCACTTCGACTTTCATGACGGGTTCGAGCAACACCGGGCGCGCCTTCGGCACCGCCGCCTTGACCGCCATCGACGACGCCGTGTTGAACGCCATTTCGGACGAGTCGACCTCGTGATAGCTGCCGTCGATCAACGTCACTTTAACGTCTTCCATCGGATACCCGGCGACGATGCCGCTCTCGAGCGCTTCTTTCGCGCCCTTTTCGATCGCGTTGATGAATTCCTTCGGGACCACGCCGCCGACTGTTGCGTTTTCGAATTCGAATCCCTTGCCGACTTCCGATGGCTCGACGGTAATCACGACGTCACCGTACTGGCCGCGGCCGCCCGACTGCCGGATGAACTTGCCGCGGGCTTCCGCTTTCGTGCGGATTGACTCGCGGTACGCCACCATCGGCTTGCCGACATTTGCGTGGACATTAAATTCGCGGCGCATGCGGTCGACGATGATATCAAGGTGCAACTCACCCATGCCGGAGATAATCGTCTGGCCCGTTTCTTCGTCGGCGCGCACGCGGAACGTGGGGTCTTCTTCAGCCAACTTCACCAACGCTTCGGACATCTTGTCCTGATCGGCCTTTGTTTTCGGTTCGATGGCGATGTGTACGACCGGCTTGGGGAACGTCACGGACATCAATGCGACGGGCTGCTTGGGATCGCAGAGCGTGTCGCCCGTGGTCGTATTCTTCGCGCCGATCACCGCGCCGATATCGCCTGCGCGCAGTTCGGTCAGATCGATGCGTTGGTCCGCGTGCATTTCGAGCAGACGGCCCAAACGCTCCTTGCGGCCCGTGCGCACGTTGAGCACCATGTCGCCGGATTTCACAACGCCGCTGTACACACGCACGAAGGTCAAACGTCCCACGTGCGGATCGGTGAGAATCTTGAACGCGAGACCCGAGAAGGGCTCTTCGTCGCCCGGCTTGCGCTCGACTTTTACTTCGCCTGCCTTGTCCGGGTCCGTGCCGACGATCGTTCCGACGTCAAGCGGCGACGGCAAATAATCGATCGCCGCATCGAGCAGCAGGCGGACACCCTTGTTGCGCAGCGCGGTGCCGCAGAGCACGAGGCAGTGATGGCTCGACAAGACCCCCTTGCGAAGGCCCTGCAAAATCTCTTCCGTGGTGAAATCCTCTTCGAGGATGTACTTTTCCATCAGCGCTTCGTCGCACTCGGCGGCCGCGGCGATACAGTCGTGGTGGGCCTGCTTTGCGGCATCCATCATGTCGGCGGGAATCGGAATCTCTTCCATTTTCGTTTGTCCGCCGTCACCGACAAACTGGATGGCCTTCATGCGGACGACGTCGACGATGCCGCGGTACGCGTCTTCCTGGCCGATCGGAAGTTGAATCGGCACTGCGCGCGCGCCCAGGCGGTCGACCATCGTTTGCACCGCGCGCTTGAAGTCCGCGCCGACGCGGTCCATCTTGTTGATAAACGCGATGCGGGGGACGCCGTACTTGTTAGCCTGGCGCCACACGGTTTCGGACTGCGGTTGCACGCCGGCGACCGCGCAGAATACGGCGACCGCCCCGTCCAGCACGCGCAGGCTGCGCTCGACCTCGGCCGTGAAATCCACGTGGCCCGGCGTGTCGATGATGTTGATGCGGTGGTCTTTCCACTCGCACGCCGTGGCCGCGGACGTAATGGTGATGCCGCGTTCACGCTCCTGCTCCATATAGTCCATCGTCGCCGTGCCTTCGTGCACCTCGCCGATCTTGTGCGTACGACCCGAGTAGAACAAAATCCGTTCGGTCACGGTGGTCTTACCGGCATCGATGTGGGCCATGATGCCGACGTTGCGCGTTCTTTCTAACGGAAACTTTCGCATAACTACCTATGTTGCCGGTGCCCGCCGGCGCATACTTCGCCCAAAAAGGCAAAGGCGCACGCCTGCCTGGCACACTCCGGCCCAATGCCGGCGCGTCCTACGCTGCTCGTTTTCTTCGGGCCCGCGATAGCCGGCGCCGGGTGGCGCCGTTGTCCACGGACTCCAGTCGCATTCCCGCGCGCATGGCGCGGGAGCGCTCCTATTTCCCTACTTAGCTCTTGGAACTGGCCCTTGAGGGAGTGGGCCGAGCTTAATACCGAAGGTGGGCGAACGCCTTGTTGGCTTCGGCCATCTTATGGGTATCTTCCCGCTTCTTAATGGTGTTGCCCGTCTTGTTGTAGCAATCGAGCAACTCCCCGGCCAAACGGTCCGACATCGTTTTCTCGCCCCGCTTGCGCGAGTAGTCGATAATCCATCGGAACGCCAGCGCCGTGCGGGTCGCCGGTGCAATTTCCACCGGCACCTGGTAGGTCGCGCCGCCGACGCGCCGCGACTTCACCTGTAAAATCGGCTTCGCATTGTCAATCGCCGTGTCGAAAATCCGAATCGCGTCTTCCTTTGGGAAACGCCGCGTAATCACCTCGAGCGCACCATACACGATCGATTCCGCGGTGCTCTTCTTCCCGTCGACCATGACCGTGTTCACGAACTTGGTCAACGTAACGCTCTTGTATTTCGGGTCCGGAAGCGGTTGACGCTTCGGAACTTCACGACGCCGTGGCATTGACTAATACGCTCCCAATCTAGCTTTTCGGCTTTTTCACACCATACTTCGAGCGGCTTACCCAACGCCCCGTATGGACTTTCTTCCCGCCGTCATCCTTGGTGCCCGCGGAGCCACCGCAGTCACCGGTGGCGTCCAAAACCCCACGGATGAGGTGGTACCGGACGCCCGGCAGGTCCTTTACACGACCGCCGCGGATCATGACCTGCGAGTGTTCCTGCAAGTTATGGCCCACGCCGGGGATATATACGGTCACTTCCATCCCGTTCTTGAGCCGCACACGGGCCACTTTACGCAGGGCCGAGTTCGGCTTCTTCGGGGTCATCGTCCATACACGGGTGCAGGTGCCCGATGCCTGGGGGCACGCCTTCAGCGCAGGCGACTTCGTCTTGCTCACCCGCTTCTTTCGGGCGCTGCGCATCAACTGATTGATCGTCGGCAACAGAACTCTCCTAGCACCGTTCAGACCCACCCTCAGGCAGGGATTTCCCCTCGCACACAACGGCCCAGTAGCTTATCACAGGAAGATGCCCGTGTCAACCGGCCGCCCGGACTCAGCCCTGCCCAGGGGGAGCGCTCTGGCGCGGGCGGGCCTCTCCCGCCCGCTCCCGAACGCAATAATACTGTATAACTACGACAATAAGTCTTCCAACGTCTCCGTCGCGGGACCCACCTCGAGGTCCTCGGCGAAGTCCTGCACCTGGTCTTCCACCAGTTCCACGTGGGTGTTCTGGTAGTGGCGGCTGCCCGTGCCCGCCGGGATCAGGTGGCCGATGATGACGTTTTCCTTCAACCCGCGCAGGAAGTCGCGCTTGCCGGACAACGCCGCATCCGTCAGGACGCGCGTGGTCTGCTGGAACGACGCGGCGGCGATGAAACTTTCCGTGCTCAGCGCGGCCTTGGTGATTCCCTGCAGGATAGGCTCGGCTTCGGCTGGTCGTCCGCCCTTTTGGCGCGTCTGTTCGTTCGTGTCCTGGAAGCGAATCTTGTCCACTTCCTCGGCGGCGAGGAACGGTGTGTCGCCCGGATCGTCCTTGATGCGGACCTTGCGCAGCATCTGCCGGATGATCACCTCGATGTGTTTGTCGTTCGTGCGCACGCCTTGCAGGCGGTACACCTGCTGAATTTCGTCCAGCAGATACTTGCGCAACGCGTCTTCGCCCTGCACTTCGAGAATGTCGTTCGGGATGACCGGACCGTCCGTCAGGCGCTGGCCCGCGTACACGCGGTCGCCCGCCTGAACGTTGAGGTGCTTGCCGGGCGGAATCGTGTACTCGCGTTCCTTACCGATCGGGGGAACGACCTTGACCTTGCGCATGCCCTTCGTCGCGCCGCCCAGTTCGACAACGCCATCGATGTGGCTGATAACCGCCGGGTCTTTCGGCATGCGCGCCTCGAACAGTTCTGCGACGCGCGGCAGACCGCCGGTAATGTCTTTCGTCTTGCTGAACTGGCGCGGCGTCTTCGCAAGCAGGTCGCCCGCGAGCACCTTGTCGCCGTTCGCCACCATCACGTGCGTCTGCGCGGGCACCGTCGCGTACGCAAGCACTTCGCCCTGCTTACCGAGAATAATGATCTGCGGGTGCAGGTCCTGTTTGTGCTCGGTGACAACACGCTCTTCGATACCCGTGTCGGGGTTGATGTCCTTGCGCACGGTGACGCCTTCGACCATGCCCTCGAGGTGGACCACGCCGCTCGCCTCGGCGACGATCGCGACGTTGTACGGGTCCCACGTGAAGATGGTCTGGCCCTTGCGCACTTTCTGCCCGTCTTCGACGAGCAGGTGCGCGCCGGGCGGCACGCCCCACCGCTGCAGTTCTTTCTCTTCCGGGTCGAGCACAGCCATTTCGCCGCCGCGGTTCACCGCGACGAGTTTGCCTTCGCGGTTCTCGGCCGTGCGCACGTTGCGGTACTGCAAGGCGCCGGAATCGATCGCCTTGATTTCACTCGCTTCAACTTGTCGGCTCGCCGCGCCGCCGATGTGGAACGTGCGCATGGTGAGCTGCGTACCCGGTTCGCCGATGGACTGCGCGGCAATGATGCCCACCGCTTCGCCCAACTCGACGAGCTTGTTCGTCGCGAGGTTCGTGCCGTAACAGAACTGGCACACGCCGCGCTTCGACTGACACGTGAGCACCGAGCGAATCTTGACGCCCGGCAAGCCCTTCCCGACGATCGCGTTGGCTTTCTCTTCCGTAATCTCTTCGCTCGCGCGGACGATCGGTTCGGTTTCGCCCGGGACAAGGATGTCGTCCAGTGCGTGCCGGCCAACGATGCGTTCCTCGAGTGGCTGAATCGACTCAGTGCCGTCCATCAACGATTCGACCCAGATGCCGTTCAGCGTTCCGCAGTCCTGTTCCTCGATGACGACGTCCTGTGCCACGTCCACAAGACGGCGCGTGAGATATCCCGCATCCGCGGTCTTGAGCGCGGTGTCGGCGAGACCCTTGCGGGCGCCGTGCGACGAGATAAAGTATTCGAGCACGGTGAGGCCTTCGCGGAAGTTCGACGTGATCGGCGACTCGATGATGTCGCCGCTCGGCTTCGCCATCAGCCCGCGCATCGCCGCAAGCTGGCGAATCTGCTGCTTCGTTCCGCGCGCGCCGGACGTCAACATCAGATAAATGCCCGTGAAGCCCTGATCGTTGTCGGACATCGATTTCATCATCGCGGCGGATACCGCTTCGGTCGTCGTCGTCCACTGGTCGATGACTTTGTTGTAGCGTTCGCCTTCGGTGATGAGACCGTTCTGATACATCTCGTCGATGCGGCCGACTTCGGCCTTCGCGGTGTCGATGAGCGTCTTCTTTTCCTCCGGCACGAGCATGTCCACAACGCCGATCGAGATGCCCGCGAGTGTTGCGTGCTTAAACCCGACGCGTTTGAGCGCATCGAGCAGCTCGACGGTCTTGCTGTGGCCAAGTTTCGCGTAGGCGTTCGCGATGACGTCACCGATCGATCCCTTGTCGAGTTCGCGGTTCACGTCCTTCAGCGAAATCTCCGGTGGAAGCGCCTCCTTCAACAGCACGCGGCCGACCGTCGTGTCGATGATCTCGCCCTCGTAGTGCACTTTGACGCCCGCGTGCAGATCGGCCTCGCCCATTTCGTGCGCCAGCACGACCGAAGCCGTGTCGCGGTATACGCGGCCCGGCTGAAGAATCTTGCCGTCCTTCGTCCACTCCGCTTGCCAGCCGCCTTTCGCGCCCTTGCGCAGCTTCGTCATGTACGAGATGCCAAGAACGATGTCCTGGCTGGGCGTGACAATTGGGCGCCCGTTCGACGGCGAGAAAATGTTCGTCGCCGACAGCATCAACAGGCGCGCTTCGAGCTGCGCGCCCGGCATAAGCGGCACGTGAACGGCCATCTGGTCGCCGTCGAAGTCGGCGTTGAACGCCGCGCATACGAGCGGATGAATGCGGATGGCCTTGCCTTCAATCAGCACCGGCTCGAACGCCTGAATGCCGAGACGGTGCAGCGTGGGCGCGCGGTTCAAGAGTACGGGGTGATCCTTGATCACTTCTTCGAGGATGTCCCACACCTCTTCGCGGCCCTGCGCAATGACCTTCTTCGCGGCCTTGATCGTCGTGGCGTGACCGCGCTCCTTGAGTTCGCGGATGATGAACGGCTCGAACAGCTCGAGCGCCATCTTCTTCGGCAAACCGCACTGGTGCAGCTTGAGTTCGGGACCGACAACGATCACCGAACGGCCCGAATAGTCCACGCGCTTGCCGAGCAGGTTTTGACGGAAACGCCCCTGCTTGCCTTTAAGCATGTCGCTGAGAGACTTAAGCGGACGGTTGCCCGCGCCAAGCACGGTGCGGCCGTGACGCCCGTTGTCGAAGAGCGCGTCGACCGCTTCCTGCAACATGCGCTTTTCGTTTCGCAGAATGACTTCCGGCGCGCGCAACTCGATGAGCCGCTTCAACCGGTTGTTCCGGTTGATGACGCGGCGGTACAGATCGTTCAGATCGCTCGTTGCGTAACGTCCGCCTTCGAGAGGCACCAGCGGGCGCAAATCCGGCGGGATCACCGGCACAACGTCGAGCACCATCCACGCCGCGCTGTTACCCGACTTGCGGATCGCCTCGACGACCTTGAGACGCTTAATCGCCTTCGCGCGCGCCTGCATGCTCGTCGTCGTGGACAACAGCGCGTGGAGTTCCGCGCTCAACTGCTCGATGTCGATCTCCTCAAGCAGCATCTTGATCGCTTCCGCGCCCATCTTCGCGACGAACCGGTCGCCCCACTGTTCGCGCGCGTCCTGGAACTCGTCTTCGGTGAGGGTTTGCATCTTCGAGAGGCTGGTGTCGCCGGCATCGACGACGATGTAGTTCTCGAAATAGATGATCCGTTCGAGCACGCGGATCGAGAGATCAAGCAGGTTGCCGATGCTCGACGGCGTGGTCTTGAAAAACCAGATGTGCGTGACGGGCACGGCCAGCTTGATGCAGCCCATGCGCTCGCGGCGCACTTTCGATTCCGTCACCTCAACGCCGCAGCGATCGCACACGATGCCGCGGTGCTTCACCTTCTTGTACTTGCCGCACGCGCACTCCCAGTCCTTCACCGGACCGAAAATGCGTTCGCAAAACAAGCCGTCTTTTTCCGGCTTGAACGTCCGGTAATTGATCGTCTCCGGCTTCTTCACTTCGCCGCGCGACCATTTCAGGATGTCTTCCGAAGAGGCCAGGCGAATCTGGATCGCGTCGAAACGGTCGCCGGTTGTCGCTATATACTTGGACAAGCGTTAGCCCTCCATTGGTTCTTCGGTTTCTTCTTCCTCGACGTCCACGCCGGTCTCTTCGACCTTCATGAGTTTGATGACATCGAGGCAGAGCGCCTGCATTTCGCGCACCAGCACGTTGAACGATTCCGGGCGGCCCGGATCGACGTCGCGGTCGCCCTTGACAATCGCCTCGTACGCGCGCGTGCGGCCCTGAATATCGTCGGACTTGATGGTCAACAGTTCCTGCAACGTGTACGCGGAACCGTAGGCCTGCAACGCCCACACTTCCATTTCGCCGAAGCGCTGGCCGCCAAACTGGGCCTTACCGCCCAACGGCTGCTGCGTGACGAGCGAGTACGGCCCGATGGCCCGCGCATGAATCTTGTCGTCAACCAGGTGGTTCAGCTTCATCATATAAATCTGGCCCACCGTCGTCTCTTGATCGAAGGGCTTGCCGCTGCGCCCGTCGCGCAGGCGAATTTTGCCGCTTGACGGCAGACCCGCCTTGGTAAGGTGCTCGCGTATCGTTTCTTCCGACGCGCCGTTGAATACCGGTGTGGCCACCTTCATACCGAGCGCGCGCGCGGCCCAGCCGAGGTGCGTCTCGAGAATCTGCCCGACGTTCATGCGCGAAGGCACGCCAAGCGGGTTCAGAATAATCTGGATCGGCGTACCGTCCGGCAGGAACGGCATGTCTTCCACCGGCACAATCTTCGCCACGACGCCCTTGTTGCCGTGGCGCCCCGCCATCTTGTCGCCGACGGACATGCGGCGCTTCGTCGCAACGAACACCTTCACGAGCTTGATGACACCCGGGGGCAGTTCGTCGCCGCGGCGCAAGTTGTCGAGCGCGCTGTCGCGGAACGCGATCAGCTTCGCCTCTTCCATCGCCGCCATGTTCACAAGTCGCGTGAGCTTCTGCTGGATGCGCTTCTCTTCAATGCGCATCCGCGCCAAGACGGAGTAGTCGGCCTTTTCGAGGTGCGACACCTTGACGCGCTTGTTCTTCTCGAGGACGAGTTCGTCGGTTTTATGGTCCACGACGTCTTCGAGAATCTTCAATCCAATCAAGTCGTCCTTCACGAGGTTTACAAACGTCTCGCGAATCGCGTCGATCTGCTCCTGGTATTCGCGCTTGATCTTGTTGACCTGCTGCGTCAGCGCGCCTTTGCCGGTCTCCGCGGTCTTCTCGCGGCGGCTGCAAATCTTCACGTCAACGATCACGCCTTCGACGCCGGGCGGCACCGTGAGCGACGCGTCGCGCACGTCCTCGGCCTTTTCACCGAAGATCGCACGCAGCAGTTTTTCCTCCGGTGCGAGTTCGGTCTCGCCCTTCGGCGTGACCTTGCCGACGAGAATGTCGCCGTGCTTCACCTTCGCGCCGATGCGAACGATACCGGTCTCGTCGAGGTTCTTCAGCGCCTCGTCGCCGACGTTCGGAATATCACGCGTGATTTCTTCGGGGCCGAGTTTCGTGTCGCGCGCTTCGAGATCGAACACCTGGATGTGGATCGACGTAAACGTGTCTTCCTTCACCAGGTCTTCGCTGATGATGATCGCGTCCTCGAAGTTGTAGCCTTCCCACGGGATAAACGCGACCAGCACGTTCTTGCCCAGCGCGAGTTCGCCGGAGTCCGTCGCCGGACCGTCCGCGATGATATCGCCCGAATGGATTTTGTCGCCCTTCTCGACGATCGGCCGCTGGTTGATGCACGTGTTCTGATTCGACCGGATGTACTTCTTCAGCGGATACACGTCTTCTTCCGCGCGGAACGGGTTCTCGTCCGTGTCCTTGCCCTTCTTGGTGTGGCGAATGCGGATCATCTCGCTGTCGACGTATTCGACGACGCCGTCGCGCTCCGCGCGAACGACCGTGCCCGCGTTCTTCGCGGTGACGTGTTCAAGGCCCGTGCCCACGACGGGCGACTCCGTCTTCAACAGCGGCACCGCCTGGCGCTGCATGTTCGATCCCATCAACGCGCGGTTCGCGTCGTCGTGTTCGAGGAACGGAATCAGCGCAGCGGCCACGGACACCAATTGCTTCGGCGACACGTCCATATAATCGACGTGCGACGGCTCGACCTGCGGGAAATCGCCGCGGTGACGCGTCAACACGGACTCGCCCGCCAGGCGGCGGCGCTTGTCAATCTCCGCGTTGGCCTGCGCGATGATGTAATTGTCCTCGTCGTACGCCGACAACATTTCCGTATCGTCGGTCAAACGCCCGCTGTCCACCTTGCGGTACGGCGTTTCGAGGAACCCGTATTCGTTGATGCGCGCATACGTCGAGAGCGATGCCATCAGTCCGATGTTCGGACCTTCCGGCGTTTCAATCGGACAGATGCGGCCGTAGTGCGTCGGGTGTACGTCACGCACTTCGAACCCGGCGCGGTCGCGGCTCAACCCGCCGGGGCCGAGCGCGCTCAACCGGCGCTTGTGCGTCAACTCCGCGAGCGGGTTGATCTGGTCCATGAAGTGCGACAACTGGCTGCGGCCGAAGAAATCCTTGATCACGGCGCTGACCGGCTTGGGGTTCACGAGGCTCTGCGGCGTGAGCTGGTCCTCTTCCTGGAAGTTCATGCGCTCGCGCACGGTGCGTTCCATGCGCACGAGGCCGATGCGCACCTGGTTTGCGAGCAGCTCGCCCACCGCGCGTACGCGGCGGTTGCCCAGGTGGTCGATGTCGTCCAACACACCTTCGCCGCCGCGCAGCTTCACGAGGTACTGCACTGTCTTGATGACATCTTCCTTCGTGAGTGTCTTCGTGTCCTGCGAGATATCGAGGCCCAGTTTGCGGTTGATCTTATAGCGTCCCACCGGCGCGAAATCGTAGCGCGACGCGTCGAAAAACAGCTTTTGGAAGAACGTGCGGCACGTCGCGTCCGTCGCGGGATCGCCCGGCCGGATGCGCGAATACACCTCGCGGTACGCGTCGTCCGTCGTCTGGGTCGGATCGAGCGACAGCGTCGTCGCCACCGACGAGTCCTTCGCATAATCCTCGGCATTGATGATTAGCATTTCCTTTGCGTGGGAATGCATCAGGCGGTCGATCGCCTGCGGCGTCAGTTCGTCCGCGGCATCCGCCAATATCTCGCCGGACTCGGGATCGATCACGTCCGCACCGACGATGCGGCCAACGAGGTCTTTCGGGTCGTGCGTCTTCGAACCGATCTTCACCTTCTGGCGGCCAAGCGTGACCGTCTCCATCCGGTAGAAGAGCTTGAGGATTTCTTCATTGTCCTCGTGCCCGAACGCGCGCAGGAACGCCGTCGCGATGATCTTCGACCGGCGGTCGATGGTGAGCCACAACACGTCGTTGACGTCGTACTCGAACTCGAGCCACGCGCCGCGGTACGGGATGATGCGCGCCGTCAGCAGCACTTTCCCGTTCTGGTGAATTTTCGTCTCGAACGACACGCCCGGCGACTTGTGCAACTGGCTGACAATGACGCGCTCCGCGCCATTAATAATGAAGGTGCCGGTCGGGGTCATCATCGGCAACTCGCCGAGAAAGACCTCCTGCTCGACCATGATCTTCTCGCGTTTCTCGCCGCCCACTTCTTCGTAGCGGACGAGGCGTAGCAGCGCCTTGAGCGAAGCGGCGTAGGTCATGCCGCGCTCCTGGCACTCGCGCACCGTATACTTCGGCGGGGCAAACGAGTAGTGAACGAACTCAAGGCGCGTCATGCCGTCCGGCGACGCGATCGGGAAGACGTCCAGGAACACTTCCTGGAGGCCCTTCGGCGACCGCTCGTCTGGCGGCACTTCCCACTGAAGGAAATCGTTGTAGGACTTCGTCTGGATCTCGATCAGATCCGGCAGGTCCATTTCATCCGAAATGCGGCCCAGGGACACACGTTCAAACTTAGGAACGACAGCCATTCGCAGACCCTCTATCCTCTAGGGGAACCGGGCGGCAATCCCGCCACAACGGCCCCACCTGACCTCAAACTACAGGCAGTATGGGCACGCCTAACGCGCGCCTGGATTTCAAACGGATTCGGCCCGGCACAGCCAGAGACACCTCACCCCGCTGCCGTTGATTTCGCCAAAAGACATACTTCTCCCGAAGGAAGCGCAAACAAGAAACATACCATGTCGAAAAGTGAATGTCAAGTCATTGGCCCGCTTTGGAAGACCAAAGCTTGCGCAGGCCCTGAAAACCGTCCCGCAACTGGCCGTAATGCATTTCTTATAGGAATATATTCCCGAACAGCGGAAAGGCAGCGAGCGCACCAGTGAACGAGAACGTTACGACTCCAGCTTGGACGCGCGTCACCGCAAATCATTTATTGGCAATGAGTTACGTTAATGCGTCGGCAATCGGCAGCGTGATTAGACTGAAAAGCGGCGACGGCTATATACGCGTAAGTTATTCATCTTCAATATCTTACGATCAACGAAACCCGGCCCTGTACCGTCTCGCGAACAGCGCGAACCCGCATCCCGTCAGCGCGACACCCACTCCCACAAACCCCAACATGCTCCGTGCCCAAAACTCCCAGACAAACTCGTTCCCGTTGACATAATCCGTCGATGCGACAAACGCCAGCACCGGGGAACACGCGTTCACCCAGAATCCATCCTCGTGCGGCCTGGTCGGCGGCGAGAAAAACCCGCTGCCCCGCAACGCCGATGCAATTGCGTACCCGGTTGCCAAGACGTTTACATATAGAATAAACGCCAGCGCGATACATGATTGCCGCTCCTTAACACATGATGCGGCCAGGAATCCGCATGCGATTCCAAGCAGGCCGCATACACCGATTGTAGCGACTCCCATCACGGCAATGGCCACCTGCCGCACGATCAACTGGCGCCAGTACAGGTTTTCCGGCCAAGTCCCCGGTACGGAAACGGGCAGCGCGGCGACTGCGGTCAGCACGACGATGAAAACACCGACCGTCGCCGCGCTGCGGACCTTTCCCCACAACACCGCCGCGCCGCTCAATGCGGTCATGCGAATCGCGTCAAGCGCGCCTTCACGGTATTCCTTCACGACAATCTGCACGCAATACGGCACGAACATTGCCGGTATCACCACCTGCTGCACTGCGAAGAACGCAATCATCGCATCCATCAGGCCCGCGCGGTTAAGCGTTAACAGGTACGCAGACAAAACGAACAACCAAACCGCAATCAGCAACAAGAAACCTGTTGCCGATGCGACTATCAATTCCCTCCGCTGGTGAACAAGGTCGTAACGGAGTTCCTTGAATGCGATCGGGTTCGCGCCGTCGGGGATTTCGCGTTGCGCCCTCGAACGACAAGAACCAGGGGCGTGAGCGCGCGCGGCGGCGCCGCCTCGACCGGTCCACACTTTCCGAAGGCGGCTGGACGCCGCCCTCCAAAACGTTGCGGCCAAACCGAGTTGAAGCGCCGAGCAACTGAGCACGGCAATCCCGTGATGCGCCGTGCCGGGCTGAAGCGCGATCGAAGCCGCGGACAGCGGCAAGATGTACCGTGAGGATTCGAACAGGTCAAATGTGCGCGACGGCAACAAATTGAAGACTGCCGCAAAGATGATCGGCACCAAAATCCACCCGCTCACAACGAACGTTGCCGCGCATGCGGCGACAACGCGGGCGTACGAATTGCGAAACGCGATCGAGCAGTACACGCCAATCGAGGCGCAGGCGGCCGCCGATGCGCAAAGGAGCACCGCAGCCTGGAATACTCGAACTACGTCCACGCCCACGTGAAAGTACACTGCCGCGACGACCGGCAGCAGTGATACGAGCAGCAGCCCAAACAAGGCGAGAAGGCCGAGTATCTTCGCGCCGACGAGTAGCGATGGCGGCAGGCCCGTCATCGCCAACATGTCGAGCGTATCATCGTCGCGTTCCGCGGTAAACGACGCCGCAGCGATCAGTGTGACGCCGAGAATTCCGAATCCCATCACGATGGTCACAACCAACGAAACGATCGATTCGCTCACGCCGCGGTACACGCCAGGCGGCTGCAAGCCCGGCGCGGGCCAACTCGCAAGAACCGGAATTACGCACACGCCCGCGACAAGCGCGACTAGCAGCGCCATACGCCACGTGCGGAGCGTGATAAGCAGCTCGCGTCGCAGGAGCGCGTACAGCGGCAGAAGCCGAACCGCCGGCGATTCGTTCGCCCGTTTCTCTCGCACCGATCTTGCTCCCATTGTCGTCTAACGCTAACACAATCGTCGCGTTGCATACGCGCAAACCGCGCCGTATGATTGCCTCACGATTTCTTGCGTAGAAGGTGCGTTATGACGACTTTAGTTTCATGGAACGTAAACGGCGTGCGCGCGGCGGGGCGCAACGGGTTTCTGCAATGGCTCGATGTGATGCAGCCGGACATCGTGTGCCTGCAGGAGACGAAAGCGCATATGGGCGACGTCGAACCCGCGCTGCGCGAGCCGAAGGGCTATTCGAGTGTCTGGCAGTCCGCCGTGAAGAAGGGGTACAGCGGCGTCGCAACCTATTTCAAGACCAGGCACGCGCCGCTTTCGGTGTCGCCCATGGGCATTCTTGAATTCGACAACGAAGGGCGCGTGCAACTGGTCGAATTCAAGGACTTCACGCTCATCAACGCCTACTATCCGAACTCGCAGGCCGAGCGCGCGCGCATCGAGTACAAGCTCCGCTTCTGCGACGCCATGCTGAAGCTGTGCAACAAGCTGCGCAAGGCGGGGAAAAACGTCGTCGTGTGCGGCGATTACAACATCGCCCACAAGGAGATCGATCTCGCGCGGCCCAAAGACAATCGCGACAGTCCGGGCTTTTATCCGGAAGAGTGCGCAAGCATGGACAAGTTCATCAAAGCGGGATACATCGACACGTTCCGTCACTTCACGCCCGACCCCGGCCACTATACGTGGTGGTCATACCGCAGCAACGCCCGCGAAAAGAACGTGGGCTGGAGAATCGATTACCACTGCGTCAACGCGGAATTCATTCCCCGCGTGAAGAAAGCCACCATCCACGCGGACGTCCACGGCAGCGACCACTGCCCCGTCTCGATCACGGTGAAGTAATGCGACGCCGATCACAGGTCACGAGCAAGCGCGGCGACACGGGCGAGACCACCACGCTTGGCGGCGACGACGTCGCGAAATCGCACCCCGTCATCGAATGCACCGGGTGCGTGGACGAACTGCGCGCATACATCGCCCTCGTGCGGCACATGACGCTCGCCCAACGCCCGGACGACGCCGAAGCCGCCGTCTTTCTGCTGTGGCTGTTGCATTGTTGCTTCGCCATCGGAAGCCAATGCAGCGATCCGCGAAACGCTCATCCCGAATTCCGCAAGGTGGACATCGACGCGTCGCACGTGAAAACGCTCGAAGCGTTTCAACAGAAGATCGAAGAAGAAGTGCGCCTTCCGAAGCGGTTCATTGTGTCAGCCTCCAACGAACTCGCCGCGCACGTCGACCTGATGACCACCATCGCCCGCCGCCTCGAGCGCGCAATCGTACGCGTGAAGGAGCTCGAACCGGCATTCGAGTGCGGCACGATTCTCGTTTTTGTCAATCGCATGAGCGACACCCTCTACATGCTCGCGCGCAAGTTCGATAACGGCACGCACCAGACCGTCGATTACACGATCATCGAGCCATAGTCGGAATGAAAGACCGGCAGCAAAACGCAAAGCCCATACCGAAGCTGCTGCAGTGGTGGTGGCGCATCTCCTGCCGCACCGAATTCCTCTGTGACAACTGCAAATACGACCATCCCTCCGCCTGTTCACGTCCTCAACGCCCCAACGCGGTCAAGTGCCCCGACTACACACCGAAGGGGAAATAGTAAGCAGCGAGGAACGAGGCGGAGATTCGCCGACGTTTACCGGAAACAGTCACCGCGCATGAAGGACAGTCTTCCGTTGAATCGGTGTCGCGCCGCGCGGCGGCAGTCCCCGATTGCGCCAGCCCGCTATTCGCTATTTCGGCCGCTTGCTTCCTCTCTTCCTCCACACCTGTGATATCGTGTACACCATTCGCCAACGGAAGGACCACTGCATGCCTGTACAGCCTACGACCACATTCGACATGAAAGTCTCCCCCGGCGACGGGTCCCGCTACCGTCTCTCCGAACAGCAAATGGCGACGATCACAATCTTCGGCGCGACGGGCGACCTCGCGCGGCGCAAGCTGTTCCCCGCCGTCTACAATTTGTGGAACTCCGGTTTCCTTCCCAAGCGCATCGCCGTCGTAGGCGTGGCGCGCAAGCCGAAATCCGACGGCGAATTCCGCGCGGAGATGTGCGAGGCGTTGAAGAAATATTCGCGTTCGGTCGACGGCTTGGGCGACGCCTGCGACCCCTTCGTGTCGAACCTCTACTACCAACAGGTCGAATTCAACGAACCCGGCCACTACGTGAGGTTGCGCGAACGACTCGAAGGGATCGAGAAGAAGAACAACATGACCGGACACAGACTGCACTACATGGCGGTCGCGCCGGAATTCTTCGCGCCGATCATCGAACAACTTGGCGACGCCGGCCTGACGCGCCACATCAACGGGGGGCCGTGGTCGCGCGTCGTCATCGAAAAACCGTTTGGGCACGACCTCGACTCCGCGCGCGCGTTGAACAACCGAATCGGCAAGGTGCTCACCGAAGATCAGGTCTACCGGATCGACCACTATCTCGGGAAGGAAACCGTCCAAAACATCTTCGCGTTCCGCTTCGGCAACGCAATCTTCGAGCCGCTGTTCAATCAGAAATATGTCGACCACGTGCAAATCACGATGGCCGAGACCGTCGGCATGGAAGGACGGCGCGGCGCGTTTTACGATTCCACCGGCGCGCTGCGCGACGTGCTGCAGAACCACGTCCTGCAACTGCTCTGCCTCGTCGCCATGGAGCCGCCCGCAATCTCCGGCGCTAAAGCGACGCGCGACGAAAAGGTGAAGGTGCTCGCGGCAGTGGACGTACCGGCAGACGAACCGCTCGAACGTTGGTGCGTGCGCGGACAATACACGGAGGGCGCCGGCGTAAAAGGCTACCTATCGGAAGAGGGCGTTGCGCCCGATTCCGTCACGGAGACCTACGTCGCGCTGCGGTTGCGCATCGACAACTGGCGCTGGGCCGGCGTGCCGTTCATGTTGCGCACGGGCAAGTGCCTGAAGGAACGCGTCACCGAGATCGCCGTGCAGTTCAACGATCCGCCGACGCACTTCTTCCGCGACATCGGCATTCCCATGCCGCACGCGAATACGCTCGCATTCCGCATTCAGCCGGACGAAGCCATCTCGCTCCGCTTCAACGCGAAGCCGCCCGGCATGGAAATGAATATCGCACCCGTGAATATGGACTTCACCTACGGCGAGACATTCAAGGACGCGCTGCCGGAGGCGTACGAGCGCCTGATCCTCGATGCGCTCCGCGGCGATTCAACATTGTTCATGCGGTCCGACGAGATCGATTACGCGTGGCAGATCGCGACACGAATCGCGGACCAATGGAAGGGCGCGCCGGCCCCGGCGCTGTATCGCCCGGGCACCTGGGGGCCGGCGGAAGCGGACAAGCTGTTTGAGACGTGTGCGGGGAAATGGCGCACGCCGTAGCTGCGTTTGACTGTTTCCGCTTGGGGGGCTAGTCTAACGCCGGTGCAAACGGGGTACGATCGAGGGACATAATCATGAAGTACGCAACCATTCTAATGGCAATCTCTATGCTAATTGGCGCATCGGCATACGCGGCGGAAAACTGCGGCGTCTTTCTCAGCAAATCGGCGGGGTTCGAGCATAGCTGCATCAAGTGGGACGAGAACAAGCAGCACCATGTAGGCAATGTGCTCACCGGGCTCCAAAAAGACATGGGCATCGAAATCTTGCTGACCAAGGACGGCAGCCTCATCAACGCCGAAAACCTCAAGAAATACAAAGTCGTGATCTTCTACACAACCGGCGACCTCACGACCGAAGGCGGGGACAAACAGCCAGCCATGAGCCCGACGGGACAAGCCGAGCTGCTCGACTGGATTGGCGCGGGCGGCGGATTCATCGGCTATCACTGCGCGTCGGATTCGTTTCACCAGCCCGAGGGTGGCGACGTGACGCCGTACGTCAAGATGCTCGGCGGCGAGTTCCGCGCGCACCACAAGCAGTTTGCCGGCACGCTTAAAATCGTCGACCCGTCACATCCCACGATGGCGAACGTACCCGCGGATTGGAACATCCTCGACGAGTGGTATCTGTTCAGAAACTTGAACGCGGAAACGATGCACGTGTTGGCGTTGCTCGATCCCGGCCCGGAGCGGCAGGTCCAGGAACAATACAACATTCCGAGCTATCCCATCGTTTGGTGCAGCGCATACGGCAAGGGCCGCGTTTACTACAACGCCATGGGCCATCGCGAAGACGTGTGGGACAATCCAATCTTCCAGAAGTCGGTCGTCGACGCCGTGCACTGGGTAATGGGCCACGGCCCCGCGCAAGCCGAACCGAATCTGAAAAAGCTCATGAGCGACGAAGACCTCGCCAAGGCGCAAGCCATTCAGCCCGCGAAGGAAACCGCTCAACTTCCCGTGCCGTCGAAAAAAGAAAAGTAATACGGTCTTATCTCCGTCAAGACGCGATGGCGGCGCCGGCCTTACGTGGGCCGGCGCCGCTACGGTTTTTGCGCCAGCGGGACTATCCCCAATTTCACTTCGATACACTCGCGCCTCGTACGCCACTGCACCGCGAAATTGGGGGCTGTCCCTCCCATGTCCAAATCTCGCGAAAGGGACTGTCCCAAATTTCGCCCCAATGCACGCGCACCTCGTACGCAACTGCACCGCGAAATTCGGGACTGTCCCTGCTTCGCCCCAATCCAAAATCCGAAATCGAAAGTCCGAAATTGAAAAGAGGTTGGCCGCGCCCGCAGCGGTTCGGACGCGGCCCTGGGAAGATAGAGGGGGGGACCCTCGTGATGGAATGCGGCTTTAACTCTCTGTCAGTTTACTAGCTGACTTCCGGTCGCCCTTGGGTGACCTTCTGCATACTAATACCGCGAACGGTTCGGCGCGTTACACGCCCTTCGTAACCCGAAAAAAATGAACGGCTAACATTGGACGAATAGTCTGCGCCTATGATTCGTGCGTTCGGACAGTTGAACAACGCCAATCCCCAGGGCTTCCGTGGTCCAATCCGCCACATCCTTACATGCTCCGACCTCGAACTGCGGAAGCCCTTTCTTCAATTTAGACGGTCCGCGCGACGCGGATATTCAAATAGAGTTGATTTCGGCAGTCTGCAGTTTCCCGGGACAGAGATATGAACGAAGGATACGTGTACGAGCAGTTCGGCGTTTGGTGGATATTCATCGATCCCGATCTCCGCGGGCCCATCCGCTTGATCGGCCCGTACCGCACGCGCGAGTTCGCGCAGGAGGCGCTCGCCTCGCTTTCGATCACAACGCCGCTTCCCACCGCATCGTGAACCGCGTTCCATCGATCGATTCCGAGATTCCGTGATTGCTCGCCCCATACACCTGTCGCCATTAGTCTCATTGCACTCATAGCTCCCATTGGTCCCAATCTTCCCTCCCCGCCACGTTGCACCCCGCCCGCCGCGCGCTTACCATTACCCAAACCACCGCGCAGGAGCTTCACCAATGCCGACCAAGCGATACACCATTCGTGCGACCGCCGCCCGACCGCACCTCGACGGAGACTGGGACAGCGCGATCTGGTCCAAGGCGGATACCGCGGCGATCGACTGGTTTCATCCGATGAGCAGCGATCACCGTCCGGAAACGCATGCACGCGCGCTGTACAGCGCGGAAGGCCTCCACATCGTTTTCCGCGTGAAGGACCGGTACATTCGCAGCATCGCGACGGAATACAACGGCAAGGTGTGGGAAGACGCGTGCGCGGAGTTTTTCGTACAGCCGCGCGCGGACAAGGGCTACTTCAACCTCGAAATGAACTGCGGCGGCACGTTTCTCCTCGGATACGCAGAAACGCAGCCGGACGGCAAGAAGGAATCCGAGCGCGTGCCGTGGGAACTCGCGTCACGCATCGAGACTTATCATTCGATGCCGGAGAAAGTCGACCCCGAAATCGCCGACGCAAAGGAATGGCGCATCGAGTACTACGTGCCGTTCGCAATCTTCGAGAATTACGTCGGCCCCCTCGACAACGTTGCCGGCCAAACCTGGCGCGGCAACTTCTATAAATGCGCCGAGAACAATTCCCACCCGCACTGGGCCGCGTGGTCGCCCGTTGGCGAGAAACTCAATTTCCACCAACCGGATAAGTTCGGGGAGATTGCTTTCGAGAACTGAGCGCCCGCGCCTGCGCCTCCCGAAATCGCCGTGCGCCGATTCGCACCGTGCCGACGTCCCGACAGGAAATCCCGATCGCTCATTTGACAACTTGCCCATCGAACGGTAGGCTAGCCGGTTTAACTAGCCGGGAGTATTTGGTTTATGCATCCCTTTCGTACGCGCACCTGCGGTGAACTCCGCCTCGAACACGCCGGCGAGACCGTTCGCCTGGCGGGCTGGGTCCATCGCAAGCGCGATCATGGCGGCGTAATCTTTATCGATCTCCGCGATCACTACGGCATCACCCAGATCGTCGTCAACCCGGACAAGGAATTCTTCGCCGCCGCCGAAAACGTGCGTCAGGAAAGTGTCGTCGTCATTTCCGGCAACGTCGTGGTACGCACCCCCGAAACCGTTAATGCGAACCTCGCGACGGGCCAAATCGAAGTCGTCGCCGACGCGTTCGCCGTCGAATCGGCCTCGGAACAAATTCCGTTTCCCGTCAACCAAGACCTCGACTGCCCGGAAGAAACGCGCCTCGCGTACCGCTTTCTCGATCTGCGCCGCGAACGTCTGCACTCGAATATTCTTTTGCGCTCGAAGACCGCGCAACTCGTGCGCGCGCACCTGACCTCGCGCGGGTTCACCGAATACCACACGCCGATTCTCACGAGTTCCTCGCCGGAAGGCGCGCGCGACTACCTCGTACCCAGCCGCGTCTACCCCGGCCACTTCTACGCGCTGCCGCAGGCGCCGCAGCAGTTCAAGCAGTTGCTGATGATCAGCGGATTCGACCGCTACTTCCAAATTGCACCGTGTTTCCGCGATGAGGATTCGCGCGCGGACCGCAGCCCCGGCGAGTTCTATCAGATCGATATGGAGATGTCCTTCGTCACGCAGGATGACGTGTTCCGCGAAGTCGAGTTGATGCTCGTGCGCGTATTCAAAGAACTGTCGAACAAGACCATTCCATCCGAAAGATTCCCGCGCATTCCGTTCCGCGAATCGATCGAGAAGTACGGCACGGACAAACCCGACATCCGCTTTGGCCTCGAAATGGCCGATTGCACCGACATCTTCGGCGCATGCGAATTGAAGGTGTTCAGCAACGCGATGAAGTCCGGCGGCGCAATCAAAGTCATTTGCGCGAAAGGCGTCGCCACACAACCGCGCAAGTTTTTCGACGATGCCGAAACGTTCGCGAAAGGAGAAGGCGCGAAAGGCCTCGCCTGGATCGCGCTGCGCGACGGCGAGATGAAAGGCCCGATCGTAAAGTTCCTCAGCGAGACCGAACGCGCCGAACTCGTCAAGCGCACCGGCGCGGAAGAGGGCGATGCCCTGTTCTTCGGCGCGGGCAACCGCGCCGAAACGAATGCACTCATGGGCAAGGTCCGCGTCTACCTCGGCAATGCGCTCGGCATGATCGACAAGAACATCGCGGCATTCTGCTGGATCGTGGACTTCCCGATGTTCGAGTGGAACGAGGACGACAAGAAGATCGATTTCTCGCACAACCCGTTCTCGATGCCGCAGGGCGGCATGGAAGCGCTCACGACGAAGGACCCGCTGGACGTGCTCGCGTTTCAGTACGACGTTGTGTGCAACGGTATCGAGCTGTCGTCCGGCGCGATCCGCAACCACCGGCCCGACATCATGCTCAAGGCCTTTGAAATCGCCGGCTACACCGAGGACGTCGTGAAATCGAAGTTCCCCGCCTTGTGGAACGCCTTCCACTACGGCGCGCCCCCGCACGGCGGCATCGCGCCCGGGTTCGACCGCATCGTCATGCTCCTCGCCGACGAGCCCAACATCCGCGAAGTCATCGCATTTCCGCTCAATCAGAAGGCGCAGGACCTGCTCATGGGCGCGCCAAACACCGTCACGCCCAAACAACTCAAAGAACTCAGCATCGAGATTAAGCTACCGCCGAAGGCCTAGCAGAAAGCAGGTGGGGCGAGAGTGGGACGCGGGCGGGGCGAGAGTGGGGCGCGGGCGGGGCGAGAGTGGGGCGCGGGTGGGGCGAGGCTCCGTCCGAGCCGGACGTCCGTCCGGACGTAGCCTGGCCCCACCCACATGCGCATTGCGTTAACTTGCGTTACAGCAACTTTTTCACCCGCTTTCGCAGCGCGGGAATGACGTCCTTTTCGAACCACGGATTGTTCTTGAGCCAATTGGTATTGCGTGGCGACGGATGCGGTATTGGCAAGTATCTCGGATGGTATTCGCGCCAATTGTATACCGTTTCCCTCAGCGAGTTCTTGATTCGATCCCCAAGATAGTGCCGCTGCGCGTACTGTCCCGCAAGGATCGTAAATTCAATCTTCGGCAATAGCGCGAGCAATCTCGGAAGCCAATGCCGCGCGCACTCCGGCCGCGGCGGCAAATCTCCGCCGCGCGTGTTCCGTCCCGGATAACAGTACCCCATGGGGATTATCGCGATGCGCGTTTCGTCGTAGAACGTATTGCGATCCACGTTCATCCACATCCGCAACCGGTCGCCGCTCGGGTCGTTCCACGGAATGCCCGTCTCGTGCACGCGCGTCCCCGGCGCTTGCCCCACAATCAGAATACGCGCTGTGGCCGAGGCGCGCAGCACGGGCTTTGGCCCCAGCGGCAATTCGGCTTCGCACAGGCGGCATGCCCGCACGTCGCGTAACAGCGCATCGAGCGGTGTTTGGATTCTCGCGTTCACGGAACATACAGTGTGCGAATGGCTCGCGAATCGCAAGTGAGAACATCGCGGCCGCCGCGCCGACTCATTGAAGCGGCCCCGAGTCGCGGCTATCATCCTGTCCCATGAAAACGATACTGCCCTCGATCGCGTTTCTTCTGTGTCTGCTCGTTTCGACACCGCGCGCATCCGCGCAGGAAAAGAAGGCGCCGCCTCCGCCTGTATATCCCAAAGTCGATAGTTCGATCTGGTATCAGGTCGATGCCGCGTGGCCGAACAAGCCCGCGGACTTCACATGGGCGGCGGTGCCTGGCGTTGCAGTGGACAAGGACGACAACGTCTATCTCCACACGCGCAGCACGCCTTCTGTCCAGGTCTATGCACCGGACGGAAAACTACTGCGCAGTTGGGGCGTCAACACGGGCGCGCACCATATCAAAATCGACCGCGACGGCAATGTGTGGACCTCCGACATTAAGGAGCACACGATCCGCAAATACACACCGGCCGGCGCGCTGCTCATGACGCTCGGCACGCCGAACGAAGCCGCTGAAGACGGCCAACACTTCTACATGCCCACTGATATGGCGTTCGCGTCGAATGGCGACATCTTCGTGTCAGACGGCTACGGCAACCAACGCATCGTGCATCTGACGAAAGGCGGCAAGTTCGTCAAGGCGTGGGGATCGATGGGCAGCGAAGACGGGATGTTCAGCATCCCGCACGCGATCGCCATCGACTCGAAAGACCGCATCTACGTCGCCGATCGCAACAACGTCCGCGTGCAAGTTTTCAATACGAGCGGCGAACTCGTCGATTCGTGGAAGAATATCGTCGTGCCGTGGGGATTCTGGGTTACACCGAACGACGAGTTGTGGGTCTGCGGCTCGTCGCCCATGTCGTGGAGAGAGCGCGACAAAAAGTATCCCACCGCGCCATTGGGGTGTCCGCCTCGCGATCAGCTCATCATGAAGTTCAACACCGAAGGAAAACTGTTGCAGTTGTTTTCGTTTCCGAAGGCCGAGGACGGCAAAGAGAAACCGGGCGAGTTGAACTGGGTCCACTGCATCGCCGTAGACGCGAAGGGCAACGTTTACCTCGGCGACATCATCGGCAAGCGGCTGCAGAAGTTTGTGCCAAAGCCATAGCGCGTTTACGTCGCTTGGGTCTTTTTCATCCTTCACCCTGCCGCAACCGGCAAGACCGCCGTTGTCAACCGGCACACGCACACCAGTTTTTCCGCCTCGTCCGCAATGCGAATCTCCCACACGTGCGTGGATTTGCCGATATGGATCGGCCGCACCGTGCCGGTCACGGTCCCGCTCGTGGCGGACCGAATGTGGTTCGCATTCACCTCGATCCCCACACAGCGCACCTTCGTCGCGTCGACCACCATGTACGACGCCATACTGCCCAAGGATTCCGCCAGTACGACGCTCGCACCACCGTGCAGCAACCCCGCGGGCTGATACGTTCGCTTGTCAACGGGCATCGTCGCGCGCACGTAGTCATCGCCGATCTCGATGAACTGAATGCCAAGCGGCTCGTGAATCGTGTCCACGGCCATCGCGTTCAACTGCGCCAGGGAATGCTTCGCGTTCCAGATCGGCATAACCGGCTCCTTGCTGGTGGGGGAGGGTTACCGGCGCGACAGAAAGTAGCGCTGGCCGTTGATATCCAAGGCCACGCCACGCAGGCTAACGTCCATTAGCCGCGCGCTAGTCCCCGGAATGTTCTCGCCGACGTAAACCTTTTGCATGTTGATCAGCGCAGACGCGCGCGGATTGCGATTATTGGGAATCCCCACTATGTTGATCTTCAGCGCGGGCAGGCCGAGGCGCACGCGCACGGATTCCGAGAGAATCGGAAGCTTCTCGACGTCCGTTTCGATGTCGGCCTTAGCGGTTCCTTCCGCGTTGGACGGCGTCACGGTCGCGGCGACGGTCGTTTGCGCCGGTTGCACCGGCGGCGCGGGTTTGGCCGGCGCCGGTGCGGGCGCGGCGGGCTTCGGGGCAACATCCGCTTTCTTTGTAGGCGTGGGCTTCGGCACGGCAGCGCTCGCGACCTTCACGGGTACCTGCTTCTCAGGCTCCGCGTCGTCTGCGACCGGCGCGACGTCTACCGGTTTGACCGTCGTGGTCACTGCCGCCGCCTCGACCGGCGCCTTGGCCGCTACCTGCCCGACGGGCGCTTCGCGCCGCAGGAATATCGACGCTCCGGCGAACAACCCTGCGCCGATTCCACCCAATACCGCCACACCAACCACGACGAGGAATCCCATTCGGACAATCGACGACGCACCCGCGCGCTCCCGGCCCAACTCAAGTTCGGGTTCGAGCGTCAACTCCTGCAGAGGCGTAGTCGGCGCGGCTTGTTCCCGGACCGCTTTCTCCTGCTCGAGCTTGCGCAGCGCATCGAGTATCGAGCTCATGGCGACGCCGCATCCGGTTCGGCGGGCACGAGGGGTAATCCGCCCGGCCATGCCGGGGCCGCATTGTTAGCCGGTGGTTGGCCATCCGTCGGCGGCGTCGACACCGGGGGCGCGCTCGGCTGATTCGCGGGCGCACTTTCGGCGGGCGCGGGTTCAGCCGTCGGCTGGGCCGGTGCCGGAGGCGCGACTGGCGCTTCGGCAGGTGGCGGCGGCGATTGTTCCGACGGCTTCGGTAACTCTTCCGCTTTCACATCCGGCGGACCGGCCGGCGATTCCTGGGGTTTCGGCGCGGCGTCCAACGGTCCCGACGTGCCAGGCACCTTGGCAACCTTCGCCTCAGGCTTTTTCTCCGCCGGCTTTTTGCTTTCCGCTTTGGCAGGCTTCTGCTCGGTGTCCGCCTCGGGCCGAGCAACAGCCTGCGCCTCATCGCGCGCGGCGTCCTGCAAAAGCACCGACGGCATCCCGCGCAAGCCCGGCGTGTTGAACCCTGGCAGCCAACTGCTCAGCACCATGCGCGTATGACGCCCCGCCGCGCCGTCGACGCGCAGGCCCGCGTCCTTCTGGATTGACCGGATCGCTTCCGCGGTCGCCTCGTCGAACGTGCCGGTCGGCGCGCGTTCGAGCCGGCCCAGCGTGCGCAACTGCACTTGCAGCACGCGAACGTCTTCACCACTCATTCCGTTTTTCAGAATGACGGTGTCCGGATACGGATCGCGCCACAGTATGATGGCTTCGTTCAGGTAGCAGTCGTTGATAAGGTCTCGCGGCGCGAGCGTGGTCTCGTTCGATGCCGTCGTGATCTTGAAATCGTTCCCTTCCGCGCCGATCACCGCGACCCAGATCGAACGGCTGCGCCCGTGCAGCTTGATGAGTGCCGGCAGGTTAATCGCCTCGATCTGGTCGAGCGTAAGTTTCATCACTTCCGTCGTCAGCCGGTTTGCGCCGGCAAATTCGGTCAGCGCATCCACCGAATCGTTCGCGGGGAGGTTCGTCAACAGTGCTAGGTTCCACGCGCGCAGAATCGCTTGAACCGCTGCGGTACGGCTTGCCGTCGGGTCCTGCCGATCGACCAACCCCGCGAACGTCGTGTCCGTCGGCAGGGGCACGGGAGGCGGCTCCGCCTGAACGGCCTTCTCGACAGGCACCTGCGCCGCGAACGCGACCTCGCGCGCGATGTTCGAATTCTTGGTCTGCGCCGCGGCCGTAGGCTGTACAGCCGCTGCCGGCGGCGGTGCAGGCTCGAACACGCTGCGATCGCGCAGGAAGACCGCCAACAGCAGCACCGCAATGCCCGCCGTAATTACGGCCGGGTTCGGCAACCACGCGCGGACCTGAGGCCAGATGCTGCGCCGGGGCTGTTCGCCGCGGACTTCCTTCCACGCCTGCCGCGCGATGGCCGGGCCGATGTCGCGGATTTCTTTCGTGTAACCGATGAGTAGCGAACGGTCGCACAGCGCGTTGATAACGCGCGGCGTGCCGCCCGATATCTTGAAGATTCGCTTGATGGCGGAAGCGGTGAAATAGATCCGCCGACGCGCGCCTGCCACGCGCATCCTGTACGCGATGTACTGTTTCGTCTCGTCCGCGCTGAGCGGGTGCAGGTGGTACCGCGCCGTAATGCGCTGGTTGAGTTGCCGCAGCTCGTGAAGTCCGAGCACCTGCATCAACTCGGGCTGCCCAATCAGCACGATTTGCAGCAGTTTTTGCGTTTCCGTCTCGAGGTTCGAGAGCAGGCGGATTTGTTCGAGCACGGGCGGCGCGAGGTTTTGCGCCTCGTCGATCACCAGCACGCAATTCTTCCCGCGCGCGTTGCGCTCGAGCAGATACTCGTTCAACTCGTCGATCAATCCGCGCGTGGTGCTCGCCGTCGTGGCAATGCCGAAGTCTTCGTTAATCTTGCGCAGCAGCTCCTCCGGCGAAAGATACGGATTGAAAATGAACGCGACTTCGGTGTTTTCGTCAAGTTGGCCGAGCAGCGTGCGGCAGATCGTCGTCTTGCCCGTCCCTATTTCGCCCGTAACCATGACGAACCCGCTGCGGTTCTTGATTCCGAAAAGCAGGTGCGCAAACGCTTCCTTGTGCTTCTCGCTCAGATACAGGTATTTCGGGTCTGGCGTGAGATTAAACGGCTTCTCTCGCAGTCCGTAATACGCTTCGTACATCGGGGTCCTCGTCGGGCGCGGGGTCGCGCAATTCACCGCTGAAATGTTAGTTGACGAGGATAGCAAGCCCGCCGAATGGTGTCAACGAATGGCCCGCAAATGCCGCGTTGAGATCGCACGTTTCGCGCGGTTGTCAGCAATGATCCCGGCCGGCCGTTACTCGGACACCGGCGTCGACTCCAAGTGCTCCTCGAGTATCCGACGCACCTCCAATATGGCGAGCGGATGGTAGTGCGCCGAGTGCCCCGAATCCACCACTTTCTCCGAGGCCGCGCCATCGAGGTGCGAACTCCAATATGGGACAACTCCGTCGCTGCTGTGCTCGATGTCTTTGCCATGAAAGTTGCCGATGATCGAATGGTACGACACCGCGGGATCGATCGAAATCTGCCGTGTCGCGCGGATGAACCGGTTTTGGGGCGAGAGGTTCTTCACGCTCGTAAAGTCGCGCTTGGTAATTTTGTCGCCCGGCGTATCGAGATCGAGCGTCATCACGTCGAACGTGGTGGATATCAAGAATTTCGGTACCGCGACAAGACGCGAAATGAGCGATGCAACCGCAAGGTCGCTGAGGTTGCTGCCGCCGTGGGGCGTCGCGATGAACACAACGCGCTTCACGTACGGCCGCGGCGTGAAAAAGAACACGTTGGCAAGCATCGACTTCTCCGATTCGGAAATCCTGAGTTCGTCGAACGGCTTCCTGCTGAACGCGCTCCATACGGCGTCGCCGCTGTCTTGCACCATCAGTTTCGACAGCAGGCCGCCCATGCTGTGACCAATCAACACCATCTGGTTGAACGCCGCGCTGGTCCCCGCCGGATCGTACTGCGCGCGCGCGTCGTCGAGCGCCTTGCGAAACCGGCTCGCCGAGTAGATGAAGGGGTACCCGGTGGGATACTGGTAGAACCAGAACTGGTACTTTTCCCGGATCGCGGGGTCGCCGCGCAGATCGTTCAGCATCTCCGCCCAAGTCAGCGGACTCGACACCAAGCCATGCACCAATACCACCGGTATCTTGTCGGAATCGTACGGATCGATCATGTACAACCCGGTGCGGTCGTCGGCACGCTCCGCGCGCAGAAACCCGAGAAACGCATCGGTCCGCAGGTCGGGATCGGAAAGCACGTATCCCAGAGGCGTCGTCATATCGGATTCGAGTCGCGCGTGTGTCCCGTCGATCTCGACGTCGTCGATGTGCAGCGGGTCGAACAGATCGAGCGAGGCTTCGAGGGTTTGGTCATAGTCCACGCAGGCGAGCCGGTTGAACCGCAGTACGGCCGTCGCCGGATAACTTGCGCGCGGCGGCTGGTTCGGATCGTCGGGATCCGTACGCGCAACGGCAATCAGCGGAATGCCCAATCCGTAGGTGCGGTACTGGTTGTTGATGCCTTCAACCTCGTAATCCGCCGCGAGGATCAGCTCAGCGAAATCCGAGTAGCCTTCCGGGAACCCGTGCATCGCCACCCGCATCCGTAATGCGCCGTCCCACGTCTGAACAAGGATCGCTCCGTCAGCCTCTTCGGCAGGCGGGTTCGCTTCCATCAGCCGGAGCGCGCGCGCGAGCGAGTGGTTGTACAACTCGCACCCCAGGCGAAAACGGGGATCGTAGATGTTCGGACGCTCCCCGAGATTGGAATCGAACAGAAACGCGTACGCGAAGCGCGCCGAGGAAATGAAGTATCCAATCGCCTCGGTGGGCGACTTGGCCTCGTGGTCCCGCGCAACCAGGTAGCTTAATTCCGCCATGCTGAATAGCAGGTATCGATCGGGCCCCTCACAGGCCCGCTCCCGCAAATCACGCATGGTCTGGTCCGGGTTGGCCTTGAACACTTCGGTAAGATTATACAGGCGAAGCACTTGCGCCGTATGCGAACTCATCGCGTCCGCAGTGATCGCATTGCTCTGCATCTTGCGGAACACCGCGTCCGGCTGCACTTGCTTCAATGTAACTGGGGTTAGGCAACCTGTGCACAGTACCGCAGTCAGGAGGAATCCGCACGGTCTTGTCTTTTTCTCATGAAGGAGGCGTAACATATTGCTACAAAATAATATATATCAATTATAGACCGCAGTTAGATATACCGAGTTCTTGGGCATATCGACGCGATATGCCTAAAATATCAAAAATATTGTGTATATTCGGACACCGTGTTACTGTGTGTACAAGGGAAACGAAACATCGCCATTGGTAACGCGCAAACCGTGACCACATTCAACCCGGACAAACCATTCGATAACCTGCCTCTCCTGCCTCCTGCGGCGGATATTGAGACAAAGAGCATTCTCAAAAAAACGACGGCTGCCGCGCGGGCCCTCAGCGAACTTAAATCTGTCAGCGCCAGCATTCCGAACCCGTTGCTCTTGGTGGGGTCGATTCCGCTGCTTGAAGCCAAGGTCAGTTCGGAAATTGAGAACATCGTCACTACATCGGACGACCTCTTCCAGTTCGCAGCAGACGAACACGCCGACGCCCTTCCCGCGACGAAGGAAGCCTATCGCTACAGCGTTGCCCTGAAGGGCGGATTTGCCGCGCTCAACGCCCGCCCACTCTCGGTTGCAACCGCCACGCTGATCTGTCAAACACTTCGCGGGGCGGAAATTCAGGTCCGCAAGATGCCGGGCACCATCATAGCCGACCCATCAACGCGGAAGGCAATATACACGCCCCCTTCCGATCCCGAACGGCTAAAGGCGTTGCTGCGAAACTGGGAGCAATACGTGAATGAACCGGGCGGCGCCGATCACTTGATCAAGATGGCGGTTATGCACTACCAGTTCGAGGCGATTCATCCGTTTACCGATGGAAATGGCCGCACGGGACGAATTCTAAACATCCTTTACCTTGTTCAACACGGCCTGCTCGCCCTTCCTGTGCTCTATCTCAGCCGGTACATCCTGGAAAACCGCCAAGCCTATTACCGCCACATTCGTGCCGTCACCGAACGCGGTGCATGGGAACCGTGGATACTTTATATGTTGGACGCTATCGAGGTGACCGCGACGTGGACGTCGCGCCGTATCCTTGCGGTTCAGGAACTGCTGGACCATACCCGCGAACATCTTAAAGCGATACTCCCGGGCATCTACACGCACGAATTACTGGAACTCATGTTCAGCCAACCGTATATTCGAATCGGCAACCTCATCGATTCCGGGATCGCGGCACGCGACACCGCCTCTTCGTACCTGCGGAAACTTGCTGCTGCGGGTGTACTGGCGGAACGTAAGAAGGGGCGGACCAAACTGTTCCAGCATACGAAGCTTCTCAATTTGCTCCTGGCTCGCGAACATACATTTGAAAAGTACTCACAGCACCAGAGTAAACAATAGGGGGCGCTATCGAATGAATATCCTGTCATATACCGTATCCGCGGCTATTGTTGTCGCGCTTGCGGCAAATTTGTCGGCGGCTGCTCAAGACACTCCACCACTCGTCGCGGACAAGGAATTCGTCTATGTCTGCCGCGACGCAGGGGCCGGTGCGTACGAAGCGTTTCCCGACGTGTGCCGCCTCAAGGACGGCCGCCTCATGGCGATCTTCTACGCCGGCTACGGTCACGTGTCGTTGCCAAACGACGCCCTGCCGAAGGGAGGGCGCGCGTCGGCATGCTACTCGTCCGACGAAGGCCGCACGTGGAGCGCCGCGGAAACCGTCGTCGATACCGAGGACGATGACCGCGATCCCTCCGTCGTGCAACTGAGCGACGGACGCATCCTCTGCAGTTTCTTTTCGCTGCGCAAAAAGGCCGACGGCGGATATCGCGGACTCGGATCGTACATCGTCGAATCCGCGGACGCGGGCAAGACGTGGTCCGCGCCGCGTCTCGTCAGCACCTACTATTGCAGCGCGCCGATCCGCGAGCTCTCGAATGGAAATCTGATTCTCGGACTCTACCTCGAAGACAGCGGCGACGCATGGGGTGCTGTGACGATCTCCACCGACAAAGGCCAAACCTGGTCACACCCCTATGACATTCCCAACGGCGGACTGCGGCTCGACGCCGAAACCGACATCATCGAATTGAAAGACGGTGCTCTCTACGCGGCGCAGCGAACCGAAAAGGAGAGCATGCGCTTTTCAAAATCCACCGACGGCGGAAAGACGTGGAGCGTGTCCGTACCGATGGGATTCCCCGGCCACTGCCCATACTTGCACCGAACGCCGGACGGCATCGTGCTCATCGCACACCGCATCCCAAACACCAGCCTGCACTACTCGCTCGACGACTGCGCCACCTGGAGCCAGAACGTGTCCGTCGATTCCGTCGGCGGCGCCTACCCCAGCATGGTCACGCTCAATGACGGATCAATACTCATCGTCTACTACGAAGAAGGCGAAGGTTCCTCCATCCGCGCACGCAAGTTCAAAGCATCGGCGAATGGAATCGAATGGCTGACGTGGTGAGAGGATGGAACGGATCGTGTGAAGGAGCGATATAGCGATTGAACGTCCGACGAGCTTCGACCGGAGCATGACCCGTCCAAGCTCCTTCGGAAAAGCGTGTAGGGCAGGTGTGCAAGACGCTATTAGTAGTGTCTTCGACAGCGTGCGATTCATTCATGCACTCGGTTTTTCAGCCGCTCATACAGAAACTCGGGCGCAAAGTCCACACCGTTTGGCCATGCAAGCGTATTGCCATCGATTAAGAACTGCCGGAAAAAGCGCACGTCACGCAATGGCTCGAACACCGTTCCGTCAAGGGCGTCCAAGAGGTCAATTTCACCTTCCGATCCGTCATCGAATCGAACCCAGACGGTATAACCTCTGATATGCCTTGCGTCCATTACGTGCGGAAACATGTCGCTACTCCATTGGACTCCTGACTCCCGATCTCCTCTTCCGTTTGAGATTTCAAATCTGAGACTTGAGATTCCAGTTCCAAAAGCAGCGCCGAATGCACCGTCAAAGACAAATGGTATGAACCATTAGTGGTTCCCGTCAATCGATTTTGTTGACGATTGTAGCGCCCGGTCTCCGTGCCGGGCGGTATTCCACGTGACTGGGACCGCCAAATTCAAATGACGCAGACCACTAGAAAACTTCCAACATTTCGCCGATTCGCGCGAACTTCTCCCGCGGCTTTCCCTTAGCCTGGCCGCGTTCGATTTCGGCGGCGTCGATTCGTTTCCAGTCGGCATAGGAAACGGAGCGAATACCGCGTTGGCCGAGGAGTCCTCGCAATGCCCCGGTGTCGGGAATCGCACACGGCGCAAGCGTTGCGGAATCAGCGATCAATGACGCGACGGTTTCCTGGCTGTCGGGCTTATTCGTGCCGATGACGCCGCTGGGCCCGCGCTTAATCCATCCCGCAACGTACAATCCGGAGACGGCCGACGCGCCGTCGAGTACGCGGCCCGCCGCGTTCGGAATCAGTCCCCGCGCAGCGTCGAACGGAACGCCCGGCACCGGAACGCCGCGATAGCCCACGCTACGAAACACCAGCCCGCATGCCAATTCCTCGAACGTACCCGTGCCCGCCGCGCGCGTTTGGAACGGCTTGCCTTCGAGCCGGTTGTGCTCGAGCCGAATCGATTCGACCCGCGCCGCGCCAACGAGTTCGACGGGACTTTTCAAGAAGTGCATCACGTAACGCCGCTTCTTGCCCGCCGTGGTGCGCTCGGCGATTGCCCGAAGTTCGGCCATGTTTTTCCGCGCCGTGTGGTTTTCGGTGTCGTCCAATTCCGCCTGGCTCGCGGCGTCGACGGCTAGATCCTCATGGCGCACGATCACATCGCACTCCGCCAACTCGCCAATCTCGCGCAACTCCGGCGTCGTGAATTTCGCCTGTGCCGGGCCGCGCCTTCCGATGAGATGAATTTCGCGCACCTTGCTCTCCGCGAGCGCGTCGAGCGCATACTCGGCAATGTCGGTGTGGCGCAGTTCGTCCGCTGTCTTCGCCAGAATTCGGCTCACGTCCATCGCGACGTTGCCCTGGCCAATTACGACGGCCACCTCCCGCGACAGATCGAACTCGCGATCGCGGTAATCCGGATGGCCGTTGTACCAGCCCACAAACTCTGTCGCCGTGTGACTGCCCGGCAGGTCCTCGCCGGGAACGCCGAGACGGTTATCTGTCTCCGCGCCGCACGCAAACAGAATCGCGTCGTAGAACTGCCGCAGTTCCTCGACCGAGATGTCCCGTCCCACAGTCACGTTGCCAAAAAATGTGAAGCCGTCGTGCGCTGCAATCTTGTCGTATATTTTCGTGACGCTCTTGATCTTTGGATGGTCCGGCGCGACGCCGCCGCGCACCAGTCCGAAAGGAGTCGGCAGTCGGTCGAACATGTCGACGTGTATCGAGAGGTCCGACTTAAAGAGCGCTTCCGTGGAATAAAACCCGCTAGGCCCACTCCCCACAATCGCCACGCGCAGCGGCCGTTCCGCGCTGCCCAAGGTGCTCATCGACTCTCCCACGCGACCGCGCGCGGCACGCGCGACCCATCGCTCCCTCGACCCGTTTCCCCCCGGAAAATCCAAACGATACGGACGGATGAAGGGCAAGTCAAGGTATTGCGTACAGCAGAAGCAATGTGACACCATGGAAGCCTGTTAAGGCAGAAATCCAATGAATGCGCTTGAGAAGATACGGGAATTGTTGCCGAGGATGTCCGAGGCGGAGAAGGCACATCTCTTACGCGTTGTGGTCGGCGAGACCGGCAATCGTGTGCCCGGTATAGAGACGATACCCGACGTGTGCGGGGGAAGCCCCTGTGTCGTACGCACACGAATCCCGGTTTGGCTTCTCGAGAAATGGCGTAGGCTTGGCAAGAGCGATGCGGAGTTGTTGGGGATGTACCCGTCCCTCCGCAGCGACGACCTTCACAACGCGTGGGCGTATGTCGCAACGCACGCTGCCGACATCGATCGCCAAATTCGCGGGCAAGAGGACGACTGATTGGCGAGGCTGTTCGCGGACGAAAACTTACCGATTCTCGTCGTCACCGCCCTTCGCCTGCTTGGTCACGATATTCGAACTGCACACGAATCAGTAAGCGCAATCGCAGGGTGTTCTGACCGCGCGATTCTTAATCACGCATCGACGGACGCGCCTGCGGTCGTAACGCTCGATCGAAGGCATTTCATTCGGCTGCATGCGGAATCGGGTCTGCATTTCGGAATTATCGTGTGTTCATCGGACACCGATTTCGAGTCGCTTGCCGCGCGCATCAACGATGCTATTTCATTGGTCGAAGATTTGCGTGGCCAGTTGCTACGCATTAACAGACCACAAAGGTTAGAAGAAGAAACGCGATGAGCATGGCGACACCATTATCGAACGTTCGTGAAGTCGACCTCACCAATGCGACGTGGTACCAGGGCTCACGTTACAGCTATCCCCTGCGCGGGGAGCATACGAACGACACGCTCGCAATTGTGGACATCTGCAAACGGAAAGGCACCGAACCTCCCCCGCATGTGCACCATCGCGAACACGAAGTCTTCGTGCTCCTGGATGCAGACGTTGAATTTCAGGCCTCCGCCGACCGCTTCACAGGCCGGCCCGGCGCCGTCGCATTCCTGCCCAGCGGTATTCCGCACCGCTTCGCTGTTCAACAGCCGTGGGGCCAGTTTCTCGTCATCGTCACGCCTGCGGGGTTCGATCGGTATTTGGCGCCATTCAGCGAACGCGCCACTCATCTCGACGAACCGCCCCTGCCTTCGGGTCCGCCGGATATTCCAGCCCTTCTCGCTCGCGGCGCTGAATTCGGCATCGAGTTTGTTCCACCGAACGCCGACCTCGCGTCGTTTCCGTGCAATCAGCCGGACGGTCTAAGGCCCATTGTTCGCCAGGACGACGAAGGCGAATTACTCGATATCCTCGGCGTTCCCGTCCGCGTGAAACTGACCTCCGACGAGTCAGGCGGCGCGATGTCGATCTTCGTCACCAACGACCCGCCGCGCATGGGTCCGCCGCTGCACGTGCACCACAAGGAAGATGAAACTTTTTATGTCATAGAAGGCGACTACCGCGCGCGCGTCGGTGGCGAGGAGTTGGCATTGAAGCAGGGACAAATTGCGTTTATTCCACGCGGCGTCCCGCATACGTACGGCAATGCCGGGACGACGCCCGGCAAGCTGTTGGTCATCACAACGCCCGGCGGGTTCGAGCACTTCTTCCGCGGCATCGACTCCCTCTGCCGCGCGGGTAAACCGTCGCTGGATGCGCTCATCGCCGTCGGCGGGAAACACGGCATCGATTTTGTCGGCCCGCCGATCTTCGCGTAGGCGCCGTGCGCATCGCCGAGATCATTCGCCGCGCCGTCCGTCATCCCGATGAGATTATTCCCGGAATCGTTTGTCTCTATACACGCCGTCACGTGAAGCGCGTCGAGCGCGACGGCGAAGTGTTTCACGAATACGGCGGCGAGCTGTATCCCGACTACCTCACCCACGGTAACGCGGCGGCGAATGTTCTCGGCATTGCGCAAGAATATTGCGCCGGCGCCGGCATCGATATCGGCGCGAACCAATGGCCGTTCCCCGGCGCAACACCCATCGACGATTCGGCCGCCGAGAACGCCCATTCTCTCGACCGGTTTCCTGACGCAAGCCTCGATTACGTGTTCAGTTCCCACTGCCTCGAACACCTTGCACAGTGGCAGGACGCGCTCCGGCTCTGGATTCGCAAACTGAGGCCGGGCGGTATACTGTTTCTGTATCTGCCGCACGAATCCTGCGCGCTGTGGCGGCCCGGGGCGCCGTGGGTCGGCGGCGCGCACAAATGGTCCCCCACGTGGCAGGTGCTCGTTCCGTTCCTGCAATCGTGCGATATGGACATCGTCGACTATAACGACGGCCGCGACCGCTATTGGAGTTTTCACATCGTTGGCAAGCGCAAAAGCGAAACGGCCCCGTAAGCGGGCCGAGAAACGAACGCGCAAACGCGCGACCAAACCCGATCCGAAGCTCATTTCGGTCGTGGTCCCCGCGTACAACGAGGAGCCCAATCTCCGGTACATCTACGAACTGCTCCACGAAGTGTTCGACGTTGCGGACGATTCCGCTGAGTTCATCTTCGTGGATGACGGCAGCTCCGACAACTCGCGCTTCGTCTTGTCACAACTCCACGCGCACGATCCGCGCGTGAAGGCAATCTTTCTCTCGCGCAACTTTGGCCAGTCCGCCGCGCTTACCGCGGGCATCGACGCGGCAAAGGGAGACGCGATCATCGTGATGGACGCCGACGGCCAGGACCCGCCGGAACTCGTGCCCGCGTTGATCGCAAAGTGGAAGGAAGGATACGACGTAGTCGGCGGACGACGCATCTCGCGCCGCGGCGAACCTATCCTCAAACGCGCGCTCGCGTACCTTTGGTATCGCGTGATGCGCTTGCTCGTCGGCTGGGACCTGCCCATGGACACCGGCGAATTCCGCATTATCGATCGTGCCGTTGCGGACGTGTTTCGCGCGTGCCCGCAACGCCACCGCCTCGTCCGCACGCTCACGTCGTGGCCCGGTTTTCGGCAAACCACCGTGGATTACGAACACGGCGCGCGTCACGCCGGCAAGACGAAATACACCTACCGCAGCAGTCTGCGCCTGGCCGTCACCAGCATTACCGGCTTTTCCCTCGCGCCATTGCGGATTGCGCTTCCACTTGGCGCATTCGTATCTGTCTGCTCGCTGATCGCGTGCTTATGGATTGGATTCTCGGGCGCGCGCAACGGAGTAAGTCTTGGCGCACTCGCCATCGCCGGACTCTGGCTGCTCGGCGGCCTTCAGTGCATCCTCATCGGCATCCTCGGCGAGTATGTCGGCCGCACGTACATCGAAATCCAGCGCCGCCCGCTCTATGTTGTCCGTGACGCGATTGGAATAGACACGTAACGATTGCCGGACACGCTTGGCGCACAGCGCCGCACCGCGAGAATCGAACACGGCCACGCCCCCTCCTCCAGAAGCGTGGCCGCGGCGACATGCGAGGTATGTTCAAAATCGCTGTAATCTCAGAGATTGAATTCCATATCGGGAATTTCAGACCTTGAATTCGCGATTCCGCTAATTCTGCTTCGCAAGATACTCCGCGACGCCCGCGGCCGTCGGCTTCATCGCAGCCTGTCCCTCTTTCCAATTCGCGGGGCACACCTCGCCGTGCGTTTCGTGATACTGCAGGGCGTCAAGCATGCGCAGCGCCTCGTCAATATTGCGGCCCAGCGGCAAGTCGTTGATTACCGCGTGCCGCACCACGCCCGCCTTGTCGATCAGGAACAACCCGCGCAATGCGACCGCATTATTGAACAATACGCCGTACTGTTCCGCGATCTGTTTCGTCAGGTCCGCAACAAGCGGAAACCGCACGTTCCCGATGCCGCCTTTATCGAGCGGTGTGTTCTTCCACGCGAGGTGCGTGAACTGCGAATCCACCGAAATACCGATCACCTCGCAATTCCGCCTCTTGAACTCGTCCAGCTTCCGATCGAAAGCGATGATCTCCGACGGGCACACGAACGTAAAATCGAGCGGATAGAAAAACACCACCGCGTACTTGTTACCACGCAGTTCCGACAGCGTCTTTTCCGCGATCGTATTGTCTGCCAACACAGTCTGCGCCTTGAACTCCGGCGCGGGTTTCGTTACCAACATCGACATACTTCCACTCCTTCCTGCGGGACCTTCGGCCAACGCTATTCGGCCGCCCGCATTTACTCGAATTCTCGCCGGTGCGGCACACCGGTCCCTTTTCAGGCTTGGTACAGGGTCGCGCTTCGGCACATCCCCCCGGATGCCACCCCCATGCAGCAGGGCGTTTACCGAAGCAAATGCCCGCTGCATTCGGCCAAGAAAGGCTCTGCATTAGTATCCTTCCGGATACCCAGCCGTGTCAAGGCGAAGTCATACCGGACCGGGTCCTCCGGCGCGATGACCCGAAACGCCGCGGTGATCTCGCGCGATGTGCGCAGGTCCGCCGCGTTGCGCGCGGTAAGCCCGAGCCGCATCGCGATCCGGTGCATGTGCGTATCGACCGGCACCAACAACTTCGACGCAGCGACGCCGCCCCAACATCCAAGATCGACAGCGTCACTTCGGACCATCCAGCGCAGATACAAGTGCAGCCGCTTACACGCGCTTCCGCGCGCGGGGTTCGGCAGCAAATAGTTCTCGCGCCCGTCGCTCCTCAAGAGTGCGACAAACGATTCGAGGCCGTTCGAAATGTCGTCGTCATCCACCGGCATACACGCCGCGAACGCGACGCCCAGCGAACCGAATCGCTCCCGTAGGAGCTTCGCACCGACTAACATGTCGCTCAGTTCCGTGCCGGTCGAGTAACGGTGACGGAACCCTTCAAACGCAGACCGTATGGTGCGCTCCGTCGCGCGATCGAGCCACGCTGCAGGCCGCTTCATCGTCGTTAGCACGAGATCGATGCTCGCCAAAATCTGTTTCACGTTTCCAAACGCAAGGCTCGACGCGATCAGTCCCGCTACCTCGCAATCGCCCGGATCGTCGAACACGCGCACGGCCTCGAGCGGGTCCGGCGAAACAAACTCCGCGCGGTTCCACGTCCCGTACAGCCGATCCAGGTGCGGCTTCAACGCATGCATGCGTTGTGCCAGCGCTGCGTTGTGTACCGCGCAGTCCGATTGCCTGTCGATCATCTCGCTGCTCTCATTCCGTGCAACGCGCTGCAAATCCAGTTCCCATTTGTCCCATTGGTCCCATGACTTCCATTGCTCCCAATCTTCAGACTACCCTTTCGCCCACCTGCTACAATGCACCAACTAAACCCGCAAAGGACTCTATCATGCCTCTCGAAAATCGTGGCGCCGTACTCGTCACCGGCGCATCCACCGGCATTGGCGCGGCCTGCGCGCTCCATCTCGACACGCTCGGCTTCCGCGTCTTTGCCGGAGTCCGCAAGGAAGCCGACGCCGACGCGCTGAAGGCGAAGGCGTCCGATCGCTTTTCGACCGTTCTCCTTGATGTGACGGACGCCGTTGCCATCGATACCGCCAAAGTCGTCATCGCCGAAGCAGTCGGCGATGCGGGCCTCGCCGGACTCGTAAACAACGCGGGAATCAGCGTCAACGCGCCGCTCGAGTTTGTGCCGCTCGATCTATTGCGCAAACAGTTTGAGGTCAATGTCACCGGCCAGATCGCCGTCACGCAAGCCTTCATGGACATGCTGCGCTCCGCGCGCGGACGCATCGTCATCATTGGGTCTACCAGCGGCAGGCTCTCCATACCCATGGGCGGCCCCTACTGCGCATCCAAATTCGCGATGGAAGCCCTCGCCGACTCATTACGCATGGAATTGCGCCCCTGGCGCATCGAGGTCGCCCTCGTCCAACCCGGCGCCATTGACACGCCCATCTGGGAAAAATCGATGAGCGCCGCCAATGATTTATTAGCCTCCCTCCCGGCGCGCATGATGCAACTCTACGGCCCGCTTGTCGACCGAGTGAAAGAGGGCGCGAAAAACTCTGCCAAAGGCGCCGTCCCCGCGCAACACGTCGCTCACGTCGTCGCCCAGGCCCTCACCGCAACGAAACCCAAGACCCGCTACCTCGTCGGCAAAGACGCCCGCATCCAAATGCTCCTCACCCACCTGCCCGATCGCTGGCGCGACGCGCTGATACTGAGGATGATCGACAAGGCAATTTAAGTAGGTGTCGCGATAGGCGAGCCGATTACTTCTTGATGGTCAATGTGTCCGTCACATTTCCCTTCGCGTCGATTGTCTTAAAGTCGAGCTCCCTTCCGCGAATATCGAACGTGCTGTAATGCCCCGGCGCCGAGACGAGGTAGACAGTTCCATCGTTTGGGGAATCGACCTCCTTGCCTCCGTAAATTGGCTTGTGCCGTTCGTAATTGTGCGTGTGCCCCGTCAGCATGAAATCGAGATGATACTTGTCGAACACGCGCGCCCAGATCGATTCCTGCTTGTCGTAATAGCCTGCGTACTCCGGATCTGTCGAGTACATTGGAAAATGGTAGATGCCAAACTTCCACGTCGCGTCGGTTGCGGCGAGTTCTTGCTCGAGCCACGCGCCAATCGTTTCAACCGAAAGCCCGATGGGAATCACCAGAAACAGAGCGTTCGCGTAGCGAATCGCGCACGCGCGTTCCGCCGGAAGCCCTTCGAAATTTGGCGAGGGCAACGCAAACTGCTTCAGAAACGTACCGGGGCCGAGGCCGTCCTGATCGTCGTGATTTCCAATTGACGGAATAACAGGTATCCGCGCGATGGGTTCGCCGAGATACGCGAACAGTTTGTCCCAGCAGTCGCGGTGAAGGCCGTAATCGACGAGGTCGCCTGAAATAGTGACAAGCGACGGCCGTGACTCGCGCGCGTACGCCGCCGCGAGCAGTTTCCCCGCGACTTCCCGGTTGTGCGTGTCCGTCAAATGGACAAATGAGAATGCGTCCCCGCTTGCCGGCGCGGTCGTAAATTCGTATTCCTCGCTCCACACGTTCCGCTCGGACTCTCCCACCTTGTACGCGTACGTCGTGCCGGGCTTCAGATTCCGCATCACCGCGGTGTGCCGGTGCGACGTGCGATCGTTCGTCAGCATGCGGTCGTCGATCGGTTCAAGCGAAGCCCGTACGTCGATCGCCCGCACGTTCGGCGCGGCTTTTTCCCGATACCGCACTGTGCCGTTCGCCACGGACGTATTGGTCCGCCACAAGACCGCCTGCGTCGTCTTCGGGTTCTCGCTCCATGTCAACGTGATTTGATCCGGGTTGTCCGACGAGGGAAACGGCGTCTCCCGAAACCCTCCGAACAGGTGGCATTCGCGCGCTCGCCCGCGATACGTTGTCAGCAGCACGTGACCGCGCAGCGCATCCGGCACCTCGGTCAGCACAAGTTCCGTCCAATCTGTGTATGTCGTCGCGCCCGCGTCCATCCTGCCGATAGGCGGATCGGCGGGCAAAACGTTCGATACCCTCACCTCCGCCCCGGGAGTTTGCGATCCGACGCACACGAAATAGCAGAAGCGGTGCCCATCGAATCCGTTAATCCCTAGCGCGACGCGCCCAGCCTCGAACCTCTTCTGCCACACTTCGTAGTCGCACGACTCGTTCCTCACGACCAAATCTGTCTTCGTGAACCCCGCTTCCGCCAGCCACGACGGCGCGGTCTGCTGCTTCACGTGGCGCATCACCGACACGACTGCCGGAACGTTTACGTCGAACTGCCAATACGCCGTCGCAAGCGCATCGCGAATATCCGGCGTAAGGTACGGCTCGACCTGCTCCGGTGTCAGGCTGCGTAATTGGTCCAGCGACTTCTCCGCGTACAGGCGCGTCACAATCGCGTCCATTGCAGCGTCCAGACGCTCGTCCGCGCGCGGGACGAACGAAAACACCAGAAACAAGACCGCGGCCGGTCGAATGCGCGAACGATTGAACATAACTCAACTTCCCGATAGGTTACTCATTGGACATTTCCACGTTGGCCAGACTATTTTTCGTCGCGGCGCAGCAGATCGTCGGTTTTGTCCATGCGATCAATCAAATCGCGGATATCGTTCTCGATCGCGTCGACGAGATCGAGCAACTCCTTCTTCGTACGCGGCCGCCCCTCGATGTGCAATTCCTGCGTCAACCGAATGCGCGCGCCTTCCGACGACAACTTCTCCGTCTTCAGCAACTGCTTGATGCGCCGCGCGATCTCGATGTCGTCATGGAGATAGTAGCGCCGCTTTACCCGATCGCGCTTCGGCTTGAGTTGCTTGAACTGCCCCTCCCAAACGCGCAGGGTGCGGACGGTAACCCCGAGCATCTCGCTCACTTCGCCAATGCTGTATCTGCGTTCGGGATTTTGCATCCCACATCGCCTATTCTCTGTTCACGAAATTTGACTCGTAATCGTAATCGTCTTCGCAATCGTAATCGAATTCCTGCCGTGGGCACACTCGATTGCAGACCGTCACGAACGGGATTGCCGGTCCGGTCGAGGCGAACTATCGATGGGGCGGACCAAACGAACGACCCGTAACGCGGCCGTATACCGTGGACTGCAAGTACCGGCGCGCGGCCGCGTACACTTCGCCAGGTCTTTCGCCTACAAACGTTCTTTCGTCCACACCTGACGATTGATCATCTGAACGTACTCGGACCAAATCTGACCCTTGTCCCGAGTTTCATCCATAATCCGCATAAACGCGTCTGCCTGCGCGTCGAGATTGTCGATGTGGTACAACACGAGCGCTTCGAGCGTCTTCGGTACGACGGGCGATCCGTTCACCAGTTCCCCGTGGTGAGACCACACGCAATGCAGCACCTGAAGGCGCAGCATCTCCGGAAACCCCGGCAGCGCGTCGATACGCCGCTGCACCATGTCCGCCCCGATTGCAAGATGTCCGAGCAGTTTTCCGGACGTCGTGTAGTCGATGTAGAGATCGTGCGTCATTTCGTCGATCTTCCCGACATCGTGTACGAGCACGCCGGTCAACAGCACGTCGCGATCGATGCGCGGGATGATGCCGCTCACGGCGCCTGCAAGTTGCGCGAGTTCGTAGCAGTGCTGCAGCAACCCGCCTGGAAACGCGTGGTGCCATTTCTTCCCTGCGGCGGCCGACGAAAAGCGCGCCATGAACGCCGCGTCGTCCAAAAACGAAAACACCAGTTTCCGCAACCATTCGTTGTCGATGGTGTCCATGATGTCGCGGAATTTGGTCGACAATTCCTCGGTGTTGCCGGGTTTGTAGACCAAGTCCTCGAGGTTGTATTCCTCCTGCCGCAGCGGAAGCACCTGATCCACCCGCACCTGCAACCGGTCCTGATAGCTCGTGACCGTGCCGCGCACGTTGACGACGTCGCCCAACTCGAAGTTTCGCGCAACAGCGACCGCGTTCGTCCAGAGGATGCCGCCGATCTCACCCGTCCGGTCCTTGAACACCATCCCGAGGAACTTGCCGCCCTTCTGCTGCTCACGCAGGTCCTTGCGGGTTGCGATGAAATAGTCGTTAACCGTGTCGCCTTCCTGCAACGACTCGACATACTGCCGCTTCATACGATAATTCCGATCAAAATTGCACTTCCTTGCTAAGACACGTTGGCGCGCCGAGGTTGGAACGTCATTCGTATCGGCTGCGCCGCCGACAGTCATAACGCGTTCCGTTGTTCATGAATGATGTGACGTAGGGTATCGGCTGCGCGACGACGTATGCAAGCCGCGCGCGGCGAACTCGCCCGCTACAGTTCGGCATCCTCCGCGGGACCGGATGGCGCCTCATTTATCTCCGGCACATCGTCCGGTGCGGGCTTCGTCTTCGGCGCGTCGCCCGGTGCAGCGTCGTCGGTCGCTGGCTTTGCAAGGTCCGGCGGCGGTGTCAACGTCTCAACGACGCGAAAACAAAAAATGCGCGGTTCTTCCGCGGTTAGATCGCCGTCCAGCGCGCCCCATTGCACGGCGTATGCGCCGAGCCCCAACTCGCCGGCGTAACTGATGCGAAGCAGTTGCGCCTGCCCAACGTCGACGACCGAAACGTCGATTGGCACCTCGCCGGACCGCACCCACGCTTTCAACCCTTCCTTGCCGGAGATGCCGTCAGGCCGCTTCACCTCCGCCTCTTCGAGCCGGTTCATCTTGATGCCGTACCGCGGAATCGTGAATCCGCGATACACCACGATGAACGGACTGCGGTCGAGCGTCTCGTACGGTTGCCGGTGCGTGCCGAACACAGTGCTCTCGTCGGCCACGCGGCGCAACTCGACCGGTTTGTCGGGCGCCGCGCGCTCGTACTTCGTATAGCGCTCGTCACTGAGGTATACGCCCGGCCCTTCCGGCAACGAAATGAGACTGATCGGCGTCGCCGTGACCGGGCGTGCATCCAATACATCGCGTATCAGTAGATCGCCGGTCGTGTAACCGGTCTTGAAAAACTTGATGTGAAATTCCCTTTTCGGCACGAACCGCACGGCATACTCGCCGCGCCCGTTCGTCAACGCCTCGTACGGCGTGTCCACGGTCAACACCGAAACCCCCGGGAGCGCCTCGCCGCGCGAGTCATATACCTTGCCTTGAATGACGGCGCTGTCGCACCCAACAAGCAACAGGACAGCGGCAACGAGGGCAACACTTTGGGCCCATTTGCGACAGAACGGCGTGGAATGCATCTTGAATTCCGGAACCACGACTCTGGATTGAATACAACCGCACCTCTCGCGCCAGGCGCTGCGCATCCCAACGAGCAGATGAATGCGCTTTGGAGGCGCCAAGGCGCTATGCCGAACGGCGCTATTCGTCTCGCCGCCCGTTACAGGGTCTCCGCTTTTCAATCCGAAATCCAAAATCAAAAATCCAAAATTGTCCGCCAACCAATTCATACCCTACCACAACGTACCGGTTTCACTTGTTGTGGTGATCGTGCGCGTGGGTGTGGTGATGGCCATGGCCGCGCCGGTGCATTTCGTTGTGGAGTTTCCGGTGCGCGGCGGTGAGGATCATGCGCATGCGCTTGTACGTGGCCGTCTCCACACGCGTGCCGATGGTGTCGAGATACGCGAGCGCGCCCTCGATTTGATCGAGCATCGTCTCGGCGTCGACCGCGGAGAAAAATTCCGTACCCGCGACCTCGACCATCACCGGCGATGTGTGCGCGGCGACGATCTCCGGTTTGTCGGGATAATGCCCGCGCACGAGCAGCGCGATCCATGAGCACCGATCGACCTTCACACGCCACGCGCCGCGCGCCTGCCGCGGATTAACGGCCTTGCTCTCGCGAATCTCGCCGTTCACGACGAGGTCTACGCGCGACATCGGCGCCGTCACGCTCGCCGCATTCCACTCGACATCGACGGCGCCGCCGTTGCGCTTCATCTTGATTCGCGCGCCGGCGGGTTTGCCCTCGACGCTAAACTCGATTAACGGACCGTACGTCACGAACGTGTTACCCGCGCGTATTGCCTCCATCCAGTTCGCGTACGTGAACCCACGGTTGCGCGGGATGCGCGCGTACGTGCGGATTGCGCCGACCGGCGTCAGCGCGGTCATCTTGTCCGTTCCGCCCACCGCGGGGATGAAATATCCACAATTCAGATAGCGATACCAGTCCGACAACGAATAGGGATCGATACCGCCGTAGAGGTTGCCCCACGACGTCATCTCGACGGCGTCGATCTCACCACTGATCAAGTTCGCTGCGTTCTCGAGACGCGGGTTCGGAAAGTGCGGCATGATTACAAGGCCGCCCTGTTTCTTGCACTGCCGCGCCCATTCCGACATCAACACACTCACCGGATCGCCCAACGCCGATTCGTCCGGCCCGCCCACGCACAGCGGCACGATCATGTTGCCCGTGTATCCCAGCAGCGAAATGTGCCCCAGCACGTGCTGCCGGTTCTCCGTGCCCACGCGCACGAGGTACTCGCCATCGCCGCCGGCTTCCCTTGATCCCCACGTCATCCTGCCGTCGAAGTCGCCGACGTTTGTCATCAACTCGCCCCACTGGCTCGCAAGTAGATTGACGACGTTGACACCTTCCGCCTCGCCTTCGAGCAATGCCGTTGTCGGCGAGAGGAAGTGTACGTGCGTGTCCGCCGTCACCCACCCGCGCTCGCGCCAGTCGAGCACTTTGTCGATTGCGAGTGTGATGGTGTTTGTTGACGGAGCGACCGTGAACACCATGCGTACGGGCGCAATCTCGAACCCCTTGCTCACCTCGACGTACACCCGGCCCAAGGGCAGATCGATCGCCGTCTCGCCCGAGATATACGCGCACCGGTGCAGGTTCTGGTTCACGAAGTCCGCGCTGTAGTCTTCGATCCATCCCGTATTCGGATTGCGATGGCGATCGATCGGCGCAAGATATTCCCCCGCCTCGCCGTGCACGTGCAGCTTCACCGGCACCGGCCTCTTACTGGCGCGCTCGACAACGCGCAACGTCACGCGCTTCGTCGCCGGCACGATCGGCGTCAACAATGTCGGCACTCTTCCCGCGGCCGCCGCTTGCACGGGCACGGTCTTGCCGAGCACATGGAAATGCGCGTCGGGATGCGCCGTGTACTCGACAAGAACGTCTCGTTCCGAAATCGCGGGCACTTGATTGTCGTACGATTTCGCCCATGAATCGTTCGGATAGATAAACCGTGGTTGCGCGGAGATTACCTGTCCGAGGTCGATCTGTACTTGTCCATACAGTCCATGGGCGTCCATCTTCGGGTCAAACGTGACGCCCTTGGGCAATCGAAGCACACACTTCTTGCGCGCCTCCCAGCGCAGCGGATTCGATGAAACCACCCCAGCCGAAATCCCGGACAGGATCACGTTGAATCCGCACGGTTCGACCGTCAGCCCCACGACCTCCTTCTCCGGGTGCGGGTTCTCCCACGCCCAGAGATAGTTCGCCCACAGCGGAAAATCCGGCTGCTGTACACGCGTCGTGCTGACGCCGTAGAACGATCCGCGGTCGCCGCGCGGCGCGTCGTACGCTTGCTCGCTTACCAACGGAATCGAACACGGCTTGCGGTGCACGACGCACTCTGTGCAATTTTCCCCCCACGACATGCGCTGCACCATCCCGATTTGCCGCCGACGCCGAATCGCGTGCCGCGCCTCCGACCCGTCTGCGTAGCGCAACACGTACGTCGCAACGTGCTCGCCCAGCCGCCCATTCCCGCGCATCGGCGAGATGAACCCGTGCGCGTTCCAGTCGAGCGGCTCGACGTCGCTCGTGTGCATGAATACAAGCCAACGCGCCTTGAACGGATCGAGCGCGACGCGAACCGGATTGTCCCTCGCATGAATCGGCCGCGACACATGAAAGGGGACGCCCCAGCACACGCAGGCGCCGCGCGGGGCATGCGGAACGGCATTTGCCATTGTTTCCGATATGCCACGCGTTTGGAGCGAACGTAGTACAGCGTTTCCCCGCAATCGCAATGGCCGGAACTGTGGTGAAATGGGGCCGTCTGAAAACGGCGTCATGATTCCCACCGCGTCACGGATGCACGTTCCTCTCTCGCGCGCTCGATTACATCGGCGATGAACCCGGCTTTTCCATCGGAGTATCCAACGATGTCGTCCCTGAACTCTTCGGCCAGCGCATCCTTCAGGCGTGCGTAGGCGCCGGCGACATCCGGGTGCGCCATCAAGTAGTCCCGGAAATCCAAATGCGATCCGACCGCTTCGTGTCCCCGCTGAAACGTGTGGACGTGCTGCTTGCGAACACCGTTTTCGTACTTCACAAAAAAACGACGGCCCGCGATGCCGAATTCGCCCCGCGGCTCGTAGCCAAGCGCGATCATGCGATCGTCGAACCCGTCCACGCGCTCAATGTCGCGCACTTCGATCAGGACATCGATGATCGGCTTTGCGCGCATACCTGCGATCGCGGTGCTGCCGACATGATGCGTGGCAAACAGTTCATCGCCGAATACGCCCGAAAGCGCCGAGGCGATAGTGCGGTACTCGTCCGCCCAAGATGCGTCGAAGGGTACGATTACGATTTCCCGAAGCAACTCGAATGGTTTGGTCATTTTTCGGACAGCAATTCCCGCATGCGTTCAAGGTAGTCTCTCACCCCGTCGCGTATCTGTTTCGACACGATCGGACCAATGAGCGCCCGCAATAAAAACGCGACCTCCATGTCCAGTTCCATTCGCTCGGTATACTCAATCTTGGTCTTCTTCTTCCCCGAAGGCGTAAAGATTGCCTTGCCCTTCGAGACCATGTTGCCCTTGCCGTTTGACACCCATTTCAGCGTGGACTCGTTGTCGAACTCCCAGTGGCACGTGTGCTCGCCGTTGAACGTCACCCCCAGTTCCGTCTTCGGATTCAGCGTGAGCTTTAGCGTACCCGGTTTGGCCAGCTTCTTCGCCGATTTCACGTCGCCGTAACACTGCGCAATATTGTCGAGATTACTGAAGTGCGCCTTCGCTTCCGCGATAGGGACATCTACGGTAAACGTTTCGGAATACTCGCCGCCGTATCGCGCCATACCCCGTGCCCTCCCATTCGCATGCCCGCGCCGAGAATACCATAGAATAATCTCGGGGCGGCAAAACGCATGCTATACTGGGTGGAAGGAGGGCCGTATTATGACAACCTCTCCAAGAACGGTCCGCTGGACCTCGCTAGGCCTATTCTTACTCCTCACGTTGCCACTCTTGACAATCCTGTCGCTTGGCGTGAAATGGCTTGCGCTGCTCTGGTTCGTTGACACGACCGTCCGCGCAATACCCCTGTATCTCGCGATCTGCTTCGACGGGTGGTTCTACGACGGCGGCGAACTCTCTCCGGCGATGATTCCCGTGTGGGTCGGCCTGACCGGGCTGTTACTATGGCCCCTGTTGGCGCTCGGCATTCGGCCTGCCGCGTGGGCCTCGCACCGGTGGCGGCGCACCATCGTCTCGTATGCCGTCGTCGCCGTGTTGTGTACAGTTCCGGCGGCATGGTGGATGTTCACGCACACTGGCTACTTGTTCTGAGTCTGCGCCCTACAGCGCTTTGAGATCGGATGCCCCGCCAGTCTCGCGCTCGTGCATCGTCATCGCACTCGCACACGATACTCGAAAGAATCGAGTGCGATGACCAGCACAAGCTCAAGCGCGCGCGACCGACAACTGGGAAACACCCTACCCGTCCCGCAGTTCACCCTTCTCCACGGTGAACACCCGCGGCCGGCGCGACTCGAGTTCCCGGCCCAGCCCAAACTCCGTCGTCGTAATGAAGCACTGGACCTCAGCAGGGATAGTCGACAACACTTCACGCGACCGGTTCGCGTCCAACTCGGCGAACACGTCGTCCAACAGCAGGATCGGATACTCGCCCGTGCGTTCGCGCATCAATTCGAGTTCCGCGAGCTTCACCGCAAGCCCCGCCGTCTTCTGTTGACCCTGCGACGCGAACTGCCGCGCCGCCTTCTCGTCCACGACAAACTCGAGGTCGTCGCGGTGCGGCCCGCGCGTGGTCACCCCCTGCCGCACATCGGACTTTCGCGACGCCACGATCGCGTCGAGTAGCGGCACGTCTTCCTTCACGTCGGGACGATATGTCACACTCATTTCTTCGCCGTCCGCTAGTGCGCGGTACGCGCTCTTCGCCAGCGGCGCAAGCTGGTCGATGAACCGCCGCCGCTCGCGTACGATCACGGAACCGTGCTCGGCCAACTGCGCGTCCCATGGCTCGAGCAACGACGGGTCCGAATTCGGCAGCCGAAGGAGTTCGTTCCGCTGCCGCATCGCGTGGCGGTAGCGCTGCAGCGCGTGCAGGTAGCTCGCGTGCAATTGCGACAGCTCCATGTCCAGAAACGTGCGCCGGTTCGACGCCGATCCGCGCACAAGGTCCGAGTCCTCCGGCGAGAAGATTACGACGTTTATCGTGCCGAGCAGATCGCTCACGCGCGTCTGGTTGACGCCGTTCACCCTGATTCGCTTCGCCCCGTGCGACCACGCAATCTCCGTCGACACCTCGCGCGCCGCACGCTGCACCCGCGCCCCCACCCGGAACACCGGTTCGCCCCGCTGAACCAGATCGGACTCCGCGCTCGTGCGGTGACTCTTGCTCGTCGCCGCGTACAGCATCGCTTCAAGGATGGACGTCTTCCCCTGCGCGTTGTCTCCCCGAATGACATTTACTTCCGGCCCCGGCGCGAAGCGCAGTCCATGCAGGCATCGGAAGTGGTCGCAGGTAAGTTCAATCAGGCGCATGCTTCGCGTAGATGCGCGGCCGGGCGCCGCCTACCCCGCATTTCTCACCGCCCCACGACGCCGCAGTGGATGCAAAATCCTTCGGTGCGGTGAGAAATGCTCACGAGTAAGACCTTGAGCGCATGGCGAGAGGACCTTTCACGCGAACGGCCAGTATAGACGGGAAGCTATGGAACTTCATGTGACGCAACGGATGGTACACGTTTTCGCTGTTCGCGTGAAAGGCCCGGGCTACGACGCCAACCGCATCAGTTCGTCGACGAACCCGAGCGACGCAAAGAACCGATCCAGAATGATCGGCACCGTCCGGCTGTTGATTCCCGCGGCGGCCCAGTGATCCGCGTCGATGTGCAGCACCGCGCGCGCCCCCGCGGGCACACCCGCCACCCCGCAGATGTAGTCCGCCACGCCCAACGCGGCCGCCAGCTTGCGATGGGCGGGCTCCTCGCACCGGCTCAAATCGTGGTGGCCGGCAATGGCCCCCGCAAGCTGCGGCGAAAGGCCCCACTTCTCAATCAGCCTGCTCCCGAGTTCCGCATGATCGACGCCAATCACCGCGCGCTCCGCCTCGTACACCGGCAGCTTGCGCGCGTGACTCATCAGGGTCGCGCTTTCCGCCTGCTTCGGCAGAAACTCGAAGATGAGGATTTTCCCAACGTCGTGCAACAACCCGTATACGAACGCCTCGTCCGGATCGATCATACCCCGGCACGCGGAGTGTTCAATCAGCGACCGCATCGCGATGCCCGTCGTCACACTATGGTGAAGCAGCTCGCTCGAACCGCGCTGAAATGTCTCGAACACTGCCGCCGTGTACGCCAGGTTGCGGATGACCTTGATGCCGAGCATCGTCACCGCGTGATCGACCGTGTCCACCCGCTGACCGACGCCGTAGTACGCCGAATTCACCAGCCGCAACGTCTTCAGCGCAAGGGCCGGATCCGTCTGAATCACATGGGCTACGTCGGAGAGATTAGAGGCGGGATCGTTGATAAGTTCCGTCACCCGCGAAACCGTCGTCGGCAGACTCGGCAACGTGACGACCTCGTCCAGCAGCTTCTCGATCGTATAGTTGCCGCTCACGGCAATTGCACCTTGGGCAGACCGGACGCGCCAAAAGCCCGTTCCTGCATGCACAGGATTTCCGCAACCGCCGCCGGATTCAACCGGTCCAGGTATTCTCCGACAGAGCGGGTCTCCACGCCCGCGGGGCCGGCAATTACAATGACCGCGCCCTTGGGATTCTCGCGCGGGCCTACGATAACGACCTTTCCGCGCTGCCCCGTCGTAAACTCTACGGACGACACGACCGCAGCGCCCTGCTTCGTCCAGTCCATACGTTCCCCCCAAGTACTACACGTCCGCGCAAATGGTACACCAACCGCCGGCGCGCGTCTATTCGCGGATACGGACGCGCCCCAAAAAAGAAGGCACCAAGCGGCGAACGCTTGGTGCACTTCAGAAATCGATCGCTGTTAGAAAATGTAAGCGGGTTCGAGGACCGCCTCGAAATTCACTTCGGGATCCGTCACAGGGAACGTGAACATCTCGAACACGCCCGTGCTCGTACGAAGGACGGCGCGCGTCGTGCCCAGCACCGGCACCACGCCGACAAGGTAACCCAGCGGCTTGCCTTCCTTCAGTTTCTTATCGAACGTGACCGGAATTTCCGCCCAGCCCAACAACACGTTCGACAACCCACGGCCCAGCTTGGTCAGCCGCTTCTCGAAACCCGTTGGCGGCACAATCATCTGGTCGGGGTCATAACTTTCCGCAATCGCGACATACGTCGGCGCAAGCACGCCGAGGATCACCGCCACTGCCAGGACTTTCACCCAAGATTTGCTGGCCTTTCGCACGAGGAACCCCTCCCTCACCTGGTCGAAAAATCGAGCCCAAATTGCGTCTTTCTCTTATTCGGAGTCTAACACAGCCCCAAGGGGTTGTCAATGTTTTACCCCGGCCAACCGCGCCGAAAGCCACCCGGCGCGGCGTACTGCGAAAAATGAGCGATGTGTCCGCTGCCTCCGTATCCATCCTTATTCCCTGACGCTTCGATGGACAGGCTATCTACGTCGCTGGCACGTCAACCCACTTCCGCTCTTTCCATGACTGCAACCCAAGCTCTGCCAACTGTACACCCTTGGCGCCTTCTTTAAGGTCCCAGCGGAAGGGGGTATCGAACGCGATATGTCTGAGGAACAGCTCCCACTGGGCCTTGAAGGCATTGTCATAGGCAATGCCCGTGGGCATCAATTCCCACCCGGCCCGGTAGTCGATGGGCGAATCGATGTCGGGGTTCCAGACGGGGCGCGGCGTGGTGGCGTCGTGTTGGACCCAGCATTGGCGCAGGCCCGCGACAGCGGAACCGTGGGTGCCGTCCACATGAATCGTGAGGAGATCGTCGCGGCGGACCCTTGTGCACCAGCTCGAATTGAACTGGCAGATGACGCCGCGGTCGGTGGTGAAGGTCGCATACGCGGCGTCGTCGGTATCGCAATCGTAAGGCTTGCCCTGTTCGTCCCAGCGCCGTTTGACGTGCGTCGCCCCGAGCGCGGAGACGGCCGTTACGTTGCCGAAAAGGTTGTCGATGACATAGCGCCAGTGGCAGAACATGTCGAGGATAATGCCACCGCCTTCCTTGGCGCGGTAGTTCCACGACGGGCGCTGCAGCGGTTGGTGCTCGCCGGGGAACACCCAGTACCCGAAGTCACCGCGGACGTTAAGTATCTCGCCAAAAAAATTCGTGTCTATAAGGTATTGCAGCTTGCGCAGGCCGGGCAGCCAGAGTTTGTCCTGGACGACCCCGTGTTTGACACCCGCTTTGACCGCGCGGCTGTACAGGTCGAAACCATCCGCGGACGTGGTGGCGACGGGCTTTTCGCAGTACACGTGTTTGCCGTGCGCAATCGCAGTCTTGACGTCCTCGTAACGGCGGAGCGTCGTCTGCGCATCGAAATAGACGGGGTACCGGTCGTCTTTCCAGAGTTCGGCGAGGTCCGTCGTGTATGCCAAGCCGCCGTGCGCCTCAGCGAGTCCGGACAGTTTGGCTTCGTTACGTCCAACGAGGACGGGTTCGGGCATGACGGTCACCCCGCCGGGCCCGGCGACGCCGCCTTGCGCACGAATCGCCAGGATCGACCGTACCAGATGCTGGTTGGTGCCCATGCGTCCCGTGACGCCGTTCATGATGATGCCGATGCGTTGGGTGGTCATTCGGGGTCCCTTCGGTTGCAGATATCGACAGTGCATCTTAGTAAATCCGGCAGCGGATGCGAAAGCGTTGGAAGACCAATGCCGCGGGAGCAATGGCAGACATGCGCCGAACCGGTGTTCGCGGTGAGCATAGCCCGAGTGACGGGTAAGCGGGCCACAGGCCCCTGGACGGTTCGGGAGCATGAAAAATGCCTAAATTGTTTGACAGGCCTCGCGCGCTTTTTGTAAATTATTCGTTCAAGTAATGATTGGGGAGGCGCAGGAGAACTGTATCTGCGCGGGCCTGTCGCCCTCCCATGCTGAATGTGGCCCCGTTGGGCCGCAAACTCGATTCGTGTCGAGGAAGGGACGGTTGCATTGTCCATACGCCAACCATCACGAAATGGTTTGTACGAGCCATTTTACGAGCATGACGCGTGCGGCGTCGGCTTCGTCGCAAACCTGAGCGGCGACGCCACGCACACGATCATCCGCCAAGGTATTCAGGTGCTCGAAAACCTCGAACACCGTGGCGCCTGCGGCTGTGACCCGGAGACGGGCGACGGCGCGGGCATGCTCTTGCAGTTGCCCCACGCATTGTTCGCGCGCGAAGCCGAGTCGTTGAAGTTCAGCCTGCCCAAAAAGGGCGAGTACGCCGCAGGCATGATGTTCCTCCCCACCGACGCCGAGGACCGCAGGCGCTGCGTCGCCATTATCGAAAAGACCATCGCGGACGACGGTCAGGCTGTTCTTGGCTGGCGCGAGGTGCCGCGGAATTCGGCATGCCTCGGGTTCATCGCGCGAGAGAGCGAACCGGTGATGATGCAGGTGTTCATCGGCCGCGCAAAGGGGCTGGACGAAATCCAGTTCGAACGCAAGCTCTACGCGATCCGCCGCGTTATCGAGCGCGCAATCTTCGGCTCTGACATGAAGAACAAGAAACAGTTCTACGTGACGAGCATGTCGTGCCGCACAATCGTCTATAAGGGCCTCATGCTCGCCCCGCAGATGGACAAGTACTTCCTCGACCTGTCCGATAAAGACACATCGAGTGCGCTGGCGATGGTCCACCAACGCTACAGCACCAACACGTTTCCTTCGTGGCCGCTCGCACACCCGTTCCGCTACCTCGCGCACAACGGCGAAATCAACACGCTCCGCGGCAACATCAACATGATGGCGTCGCGCGAAACGCATCTGGAATCCCCTGCGTTCGGCGCGGACGTGAAGAAACTCGCGCCGATCCACACACTGGGCGCAAGCGACTCCGCGATTTTCGACAACACATTCGAGTTGCTCTACCTCGGCGGGCGCAGCGCCGCGCACGCGATGATGATGCTCATTCCCGAGCCGTGGAGCGGCCACGAGTCCATGCCGGACCACAAGAAGGCGTTCTACGAATACCACGCCACGATGCAGGAGCCGTGGGACGGCCCGGCGTCGATTTCGTTCTGCGACGGCATCCGCATCGGCGCGGTGCTCGACCGCAACGGACTGCGCCCCTCGCGCTATTGGGTGACGAAGGACGGCTTCGTGGTGATGGCGTCGGAAGTCGGCGTGCTCGACGTGCCGCAGGAAAACATTATCAGGAAAGGCCGCCTCGAACCGGGCCGCATGTTCTTGATCGATACCGAAGAGCACCGCATCATCGGCGACGAGGAAATCAAGGACTCGATCTGCTCGCGGCAACCGTACCGCGATTGGCTCAACACGCACCGCCACGTGCTGCCGAAGGACTGCAAACCCACAAACGGCAAGCCCGCGCCCCAGGAAGTGTCGCTGCTCGAACGCCAGCAGGTGTTCGGCTACACACTTGAAGACCTCGAAATCCTGCTAATCCCGATGTCGAAGACCGGCAAGCAACCGCTGGGTTCGATGGGCAACGACGCGCCGCTGGCGGTGCTGTCGAACCGCCCACAGTTGCTCTTCAACTACTTCAAACAACTGTTCGCGCAGGTCACGAACCCGCCCATCGATCCGATCCGCGAAGAGATCGTGATGTCGATGGAAACGGACATCGGGCGCGAGCGCAACCTGCTTGGCGAAACGCCGGAGCACTGCGAGCAACTGCACCTGATGTCGCCAATTCTGACGGACGACCAGCTCGAATACATCAAGCACATCGACAAACCGGGCCTGAAAACGAAAACCATCTCAACGCTGTTCAAGGCACCGGACGGCCCGGGCGCGCTGGACAAAGCACTCGACCGCATTTGCGCGGAGGCGATGAAGGCGATCGAGGACGGGTTCACGCTCCTCGTACTGACCGACCGCGGCGTCAACGAAACAATGTGCCCCATCCCGAGTCTCCTCGCCGTCGGCGCGGTGCACCAGTTCCTCGTGCGGGAACAGAAGCGCACGGAATGCGGGCTCATCATCGAAACGGGCGAGCCGCGCGAGGTGATGCATTTCTGCCTGTTGACGGGGTACGGCGCGGGCGCGGTGAACCCGTATCTCGCGTTTGAGACGCTGCAGGACCTGATCGAGAAAGAAGAACTTGTCGAAGAATATCCCGGCCAGGCGCAGAAGAATTTCCTCAAGGCGATCGAAAACGCGATGCTGAAGACGATGTCGAAGATCGGCATCTCGACGCAGCACAGCTACCGCAACGCGCAGATATTCGAAGCGGTCGGCCTGAGCACGAAACTCATCGAGCGCTGCTTTACCGGCACGGCGTCGCGCGTCGAGGGCATCGACGTCGAGGACGTGGCGAAGGAATCGCTGCTGCGCCACGCCGTGGCCTATCCGAAGACGCACGCGCGCCCGCGCGAACTCGATCCGGGCGGTTCGTACCGTTGGCGCAAGCGCGGCGAGCACCACCAATACAATCCGGACACGCTTGCGCGCATTCAACACGCAACGCGCACGAACGATGTGCAGAAGTACAAGGAATTCGCCGCGTTTATCAACGATCGCAACCGCAACCTTTCGGCGTTGCGCGGGCTGATGAAGTTTAAGAAGGGCAATCCGATCCCAATCGATCAAGTCGAGCCCGCGAAGGAAATCGTGAAGCGGTTCTGCACCGGCGCTATGTCCTACGGATCGATCAGCCGCGAAGCGCACGAGACCCTCGCCATCGCGATGAACCGCATCGGCGGACGCAGCAACACAGGCGAAGGCGGCGAAGACCCAAAACGGTTCGAGCGCGACGCGAACGGCGATCTGCGCCGCAGCGCGATTAAGCAGGTGGCGTCCGGCCGCTTCGGCGTGACGAACGAGTACCTCGTGAACGCGGACGAATTGCAGATCAAGATGGCGCAGGGCGCGAAGCCGGGCGAAGGCGGCGAATTGCCGGGACACAAGGTGTTCAAGGAGATCGCGCGCATCCGCTACTCGACGCCGGGCGTCGAGCTCATTTCGCCGCCGCCGCACCACGACATCTATTCGATCGAGGATTTGGCGCAGCTCATCCACGACCTGAAGAACGGGAACGTGCACGCGAACGTCAGCGTGAAGCTCGTGTCGGAAGTCGGCGTGGGCACGGTCGCGGCGGGCGTCGCGAAAGGCAAGTCCGACCTTGTGCTCATCAGCGGCGATACCGGCGGCACGGGCGCGTCGCCATTGAGCTCAATCAAATACGCGGGCCTGCCGTGGGAATTGGGCCTGTCCGAAACGCACCAGGTGCTCGTTGACAACAACCTGCGCAGCCGCATTCGCGTGCAGACCGACGGCCAGATCAAGACCGGCCGCGACGTCGCCATCGCGTTCCTGCTCGGCGCGGACGAAGTGGGCATGGCCACCCTCCCGCTCATCGCGCTCGGCTGCATCATGATGCGCAAGTGCCATTTGAACACGTGCCCCGTCGGTATCGCGACACAGGACGCGGAACTCCGCAAGAAGTTCGCGGGCAAACCGGAATACGTCGTGAATCTGTGCTTCTTCGTTGCCGAGGAAGTGCGCGAGATTATGGCGGAACTCGGCTTCCGCACCGTGAACGAAATGATCGGCCGCGCGGACATGCTCGAATACGATCCGCTGCCGGAGCACTGGAAAGCGAAGAAACTCGATCTGTCGCGCGTGCTCGCCGTCGCGAAACCGTGGGAAGGCGAAACGCTCTACCACAGCAAGACGCAGGACCACGGCATCGACAAAGCGCTCGACAACCGCCTCATCGAGATGGCGAAAGCCTCGCTGCAACCCAAGAAAGACCGCGCGGACATCGCGAAGACGCGGATCGAGATCGACATCCACAACACGAACCGCACCGTCGGCACAATGCTCGCCAGCGAACTCACGCGCATGCACAAGGTCGGCCTCGAAACCGGCACGCTGCCGGACGATACGGTGTGGCTCGAATGCAAGGGCCAGGCGGGACAAAGCTTCGCCGCGTTCACAATCAAAGGCATGGTCTTCCGCGTGACGGGCGAAGCGAACGACTACTGCGGCAAGGGCCTTTCCGGCGCGACGCTGATCGTGCGCCCGCCGGAGAACATTTCTTTCGTGCCGGAGGAAAACATCGTCGTCGGCAATGTGGCGCTGTACGGCGCAACCGGCGGCGAGGCGTACTTCCGCGGCATCGCGGGCGAACGCTTCTGCGTGCGCAACAGCGGCGCGTGGGCCGTCGTCGAGGGCGTGGGCGACCACGGCTGCGAATACATGACCGGCGGGCGCGCGGCGATTCTCGGTAAGACCGGCCGCAATTTCGCTGCGGGCATGAGCGGCGGCATCGCCTATGTGTACGACGCCGACGGCGCCTTCGATTCGCATTGCAACAAGAGCACCTGCGATCTAAAACCAATGAACGAGGAAGGCATCGCCGACTTGCGCGGCATGCTCGAACGCCACGTCGAATTCACCGGCAGCACCGTCGCGCGTCGCATCCTCGACAATTGGGAAAACGAAATCACGAAGTTTGTGCGTGTCATGCCGCGGGATTACGCGCGTGTGTTGCGCGAGTCCCGGGAGTTGCAGCATGCCTAAATCGAACCATTTCCCGCCCAAGGAAAAGGGCTTCATGGTCTACGAGCGCGAGACGCCCTCGTACAAGGACAAGCGCGAACGCGTCAAGCATTGGGACGAGTTCCTGACCGATTTCGACGATCGCAAGATGGCCGAGCAGGGTTACCGCTGCATGAACTGCGGCGTGCCGTTCTGTCAGTCGGGGTGTCCGCTCGGAAACATCATCCCCGACTTCAACGATCTGGTGAAAGACCAGAAGTGGGGCGAGGCGCTCGACCGCCTGCACTCGACGAACAACTTCCCGGAGTTCACCGGCCGCGTGTGCCCCGCGCCGTGCGAAGCGTCCTGCGTGCTGGGCATCAACGAGCCGCCGGTCACCATCAAGCTGATCGAACGCAGCATCGCCGACCATGGGTTTGACGACGGCCGCATCGCGCCGCAGCCCCCGCAGAAAAAGACGGGCAAGAAAGTTGCCGTGATCGGTTCCGGCCCTGCGGGTCTTGCCGCGGCGCAGCAGTTGTGCCGCGCGGGCCACGACGTGACCGTGTACGAGCGCGCGGACGAACCGGGCGGCTTGCTGCTGTACGGCATTCCAGATTTTAAGTTGAACAAGGAAATCGTGCGACGCCGCCTGCGCCAGATGGAGCAGGAAGGCGTCACGTTCACGTGTGGCGTCGAAGTCGGCAAGACGGTCGATGCCAACGACCTCGCGAACGAATACGACGCGCTGCTCATCACGACCGGCTCGACGCAGCCGCGCGACCTGCCGATTCCCGGACGCGATCTCGACGGCATTCATTTCGCCATGGACTTCCTCACGCAGCAGAACCGGCGCGTGTCCGGCAAGAACGTCGAGGGCAAGGAACTGACAGCGAAGGGCAAGAACGTCGTCATCCTCGGCGGCGGCGACACCGGCTCCGACTGCCACGGCACCAGCATCCGCCAGGGCGCGAAGCACGTATGGTCCATGGAACTCCTGCCGAAACCGCCCGAGAGCTTCAACGAACGCACGCCGTGGCCGCTATGGCCCGTGATCCTGCGCACGTCGTCGAGCCACGAAGAAGGCGGCGACCGCGACTGGAGCATCCTCACAAAGGAGTTCATCGGCGAAAGCGGCAAGGTGAAAGGCATCAAGTGCGTCCGCCTCGAATGGGAGACCGACGCCACCGGCAAGATGCAGATGAAAGAAGTCCCCGGCTCCGAGTTCACGCTCGATGCTGACCTCGTCCTTCTCGCGCTCGGCTTCGTCCATCCCGAACACGCGCTACCCACGCAGCTCGGCCTTGAACTCGACGCCCGCGGCAACATCAAGGCAGAGTACGGCAAGTACTCGACCAGCCGGAAAAACGTCTTCGCCGCCGGCGACGCCCGCCGCGGTCAGTCGCTCGTCGTCTGGGCCATCCACGAAGGCCGCGAAGCCGCCCGCGCAATCGACATTACGTTGATGGGGCATTCGGACCTGCCCGGCGCGTACACGCACGGGTACGACGCGGTGGAGTTAGCGGCGAAATAGTACACCAAGAGTTTGAATAAGTGCGGGCACGTGTTCCACGTGTCCGCACTTGTTTTTCTTGTGCTGGACATCACGCCACGCGTAGCATTCAACTCGTTCCCAAATTTCCATTTGGGAATGCACTCTTGAAAAGCTCTGCTTTGATCTCACGCAATGAAAATCGAGCCAGCAATCCGGAACGCGAATTGCATTGAACGCTGAGCTTTTCAAGTCGAGGGCATAAATGTGATCCCCGCAGGTTACATGCGCAAGCGCGTCGCGACTGGCAACCTCGATTTCTACGGCCCGGCAGTGAAGGAAATCTACTCGGTCAGCGGATGCATTTCGGAAGACTTCGCCGATTACGTCGAATTTTGCAGATACAACGGATATTGGTTTTTCGATGCGCCCCGAATCATTGAGGAATTGGCCGAGGAACATCATATCGATCTCTTCGCCATGACTTTGTTCTACTACGACGTGTACGAGGAGGAATTCGACGAACATTCCCGCCGGTGGACGCCATTGGTGCCGGATGAAGCGTTCTCAACGAATGTGGTCGTTCCAAGGGAGAAGAAAATCAAGGGATTTGACGTAGTGACGTTCAGCGTCAAGACCATGCCGGAATGTTCGCCTCTTTCCTGCAACGGTCTGGCGAAGGAAGTCTCGGTGAATAAGCATTGTCTGTTCAACACGTTCGAGGAGGCAAAGCACGCGCTTGAGAAGGGTCTGTTCGACAATTCAGAGCCCGGGCCATTTCGGATTTTCGCAGTATATGTTCCATGCGCAGGGGGTGTGAACCTAGTCAGTGGGTGAATAGCGTAATGGATGTCGCCGCCGCGAGGTTCGGCCAGGGTGTGGGTATGAGCCGTACTGATTGAGTGGTAAAACCACGCAATTGCGTGGTATAAGTACGCATTATGAATGCCTTGGCCGAAATCCTGAGTTCGCGCGTGCGCGCGGAAATCTTCCGATTGTTGTTTGGGGTGGGGTGCCCGGAACTGCATGTCCGTGAGATTCAGCGGCGGACGGGGTTCAATGACCGCGCGGTTCGGCAAGAGCTGGCCAAGTTGAGTCGCTTGGGGCTCGTCGAGTCGCGCACCGACGGCAACCGCCGTTACTACCGCGCGTCTACGTCGCATCCCGTCTACCCGGAGATTCGGGGGCTTGCGCTGAAGTTGTCGGGCTTGACCGACTTGCTCCGGGAGCGGCTGCAGTCGGACGATATTCGGCTTGCGTTCGTTTTCGGTTCGATTGCGAACGGGACGGCGCGGCCGGACAGCGACATCGACCTGATGGTCATTGGCAAATTGGGCATGCGCGAACTCACCCGTCTGCTGAAAGGCACGGCCGACGAGGTGGGACGGACAATAAACCCCTATATACTCACGCAGGTGGAATTTCGTAAGCGCGTTTCGCAGAAGGAGCACTTCGTGCGCGCCGTGCTGGCCAGCCCGAAGATCATAATCAAGGGTTCCGAAGATGAGCTTGCCCGACTGGGAGCGTAACGGGTGGCTCAAGGCGCAGGCAACCAGCCGCCAGGAGATCGACGACCTTAAGGCAATCGTCGAGCGCGATTTGCGCGATGCGCACGACACCGGTATCTCGGCTGACTGGCGTCTTGGCATCGCCTACAATGCGTGCCTGAATTGTGCACGATCCTGCTTCGCGCCGAAGGATGCAGAACAGTCCAATCGTCCGCGCATTACCGCACACTCGCTGCAATGCCGCTCATCCTCGGCGATATGCACTCGGATGATGCCGATTACTTGGAAACGTGCCGGCGGAAGCGCAATGTGGTCGAGTACGACCGCGTCGGGTGCGCCTCGAATGCCGATGCAGACGAATTGATCCGGTTCGGTGAGCAACTGCAAACGACGGTCAGCCGGTGGCTCGCAACAACACATCCGGAACTCTTGTAGCGTGCACATATTCCGCGAACGCATTGGAGGTATGGTGAAATGAAGGACGGCTCCATCCAGCAGAAGCTCGCCCAATCCCGCGACGCAGCCATCGGCGAGTTCAACGGTCCGCAATCCGATTGGGCCAAATCCTACGCCCCCGGCAAATGGACCACCCGCCAAATTCTCGTGCACATGGCCGACGTGGAGCTGGTGCACCTGTGGCGGTTGAGCCGGGCGTGGGCGGAACCAGGCAGTCCCGTATACGCGTTCGACCACGAAGGTTGGGTAACGGCCCTGCGCTACAACGAACGGCCATTGGATGTGTGCCGCGATATGTTTGTGGGGATTCGCAACCAAATCATCTGGTACGTCGAAACCCAACCGGAATCGTCCTTCGAAAACACCGTGAATCACTCCGAAGCCGGCACAGTCCCCGTCACGCGCATTCTGAACTACCTCGTCTACCACACCGAACACCATCTCGAACAAGTCCGCTTCGCCCGCGAAGGAAAAATCTGGACGCCGGAAGTGGCGGTGGTGAAACCCTGACTCACCGCGAAGCCGCGAAGATTACGCGTCGCCCCCATTAACTCGTTACCAACGTTTACTCGTTACAAACTTTCCAGTTGGTAACGCACTCCAACGGCGGCCCGTCTTCGAACGCCGTTTGAAAAGCTCCGCCTGCGCTCGTCGTTCAATGTCCACTTGGTCTTCAGAGCAATTCAAGACGGTGTGTGCTTTGCGTGTGCAGGCAAACGTGAACCGCTCTACTTGTTCATTCCAATCGAATTTGCGCGTGGCCGACGCAACGCGGCGTCTCGATGAGTGCCGCATCCCCGCGTTCGTCGAGGCGCAACGGTACTTTTTCTCCCGATCCATCTCGTCAGGACCGATTGCCACGCGAACTTCGCATTCGTCCGGCGAAGCACACGTCGATATCAGTACTGCGTTGTGGACGATGGACACGCCATCGCGGCGATGTGCTACGTCAATCGCAAGCGGGGAGGGAAGAAGGACACTAAAGCTTCATTATGCATCCGGACAAGGGCCATCTCTCCTCAGACCGTATGATTCCCTACGATCAAGGGTGACATTGACCTAGGGGTGGCTGTTGACGGTTCAGAGCGACAGACGTATCATTCTGCACGCGCCTCCCCTTTACGGACAGAGGGTCTCAATGCACACTTCTATTCCTGGGAGTCCCGCGCGTGAACGTTACGACTGGCTGGACCAAGCCCGCGGCGTAGTCGTAATCATGTTGATTGTCTCAATGTCAACCTACTACTACTCGGGCGATGTCTTGAGCGAAGACCACCCCCTCGGTCCGACCATGCTCAATCATGGCTACCAGTATTTTCGCGGGGTGCCTCCCCTGATCACGCCCATTGACGCAGGACAGGGAGTATTCGTGTTCCTCATGGGCTTCGTGGGCTATAACGCCTTCACGAAACGACTTCAATTGCATGGCGCCCGGTCTGCCATCTTGTATGCCGCACGGCGCGTAGGCGCTCTTTATGCGTTGGCGTTCTTCGAATGTATCGTGTTGCACCATTTGATGTTCGGGGAAACGCTCTGGCGCGACTTCCTGATAGACAGTACATTCACAATGCTTGCTCTGGGTTCGTTGGCCGGGTTCACAAGTATCGTCATCTGGCCCAATGCGGACCGGCGAATCCGTTTTGCCCTCGTCGTCACCATGATCCACTCGCTTCTTTATGCGGGTCCGTATTTTGATCGCTACACCGGCGACGACAACATCTTTCATCTAACATTCTTCCCATTCAACGTGCTGGGGTTGTGTGCAGTGGCGATCGCGGGAACCAGCTTCGGGCAGTGGCTTCACATGGATCCCGAAGACCTGACCGTCGGCTTCCAAAAGCGCATCGTCCCCGCCACGGCTGCAGCCTTGGTCGCCGCATACTCTATGGACTGGGTCCAGCCTGCGGAACCGCACGACGCCACCGCCGCGCATCAGTTGCTGGCCGTTGGTATGGCTGGCCTCATGCTCGTGGCATCCTTTACGGCAGGCCAGAGCAAGCTCAGGCTTCCATTGTTAAGCGCCATGGGGAAGAACCTGCTCGTCATGTTTGTCCTCGGCAGCGTCTTCCTTGAAATGTACTTGGATTGGGTTCCCAAAGACTTTCTCGTTCGATGGCCCGTCGCTGCGCTCTTGCTGGTAGGGATTCTGCCTCTTACAGCATTATCGTGCGTCGCTGTGCTTCTCGATAAACTCGGCATCATCGTGCGCGCATGAAAACCAGAATATCAGCCCGTGCCCTCGCGCTTGTTGGACTGGCAACCATGGCCTATCTTGCCGCTCTCCAACTCGGAATCGACCAACGCCGTCACCTCGAAGCGGACGCCAAGGACGCCAGCCGCATATCGGTCGTCGCCCTGTCCGGATGGGCGTACGCGCAGCGACACGGCGGGGCTTGGCCCGAAATGCATTCCACGAAGCTTTTTGCATACGCGCCGGATACGCAACCCGAAAGCTTTGCTCTCGGCGGCAAGGCGGAAGGTCCGGTCGACGATTCGCTAAAGGGATACGTCCTCGGAAACCTCAACCAGGAGCGTATAAGGAGGCTTGAACCTGTACTCTCCCCTGACGATTATTTCTACCTCGGATACGCCGTGGACTCGGAAGACCAGGGAATCGCCCTCATCGACACCTTGGAGCACGAACCAGATCGCAGCCAAGACATCGCGGCGGCAGCGGGGAAGGGCACCGCAGGTTCCTCAAACTTCTACCGCCTGCGTAACGATTTGCCCGCGGAGCTTGCGCGCGATAACGTCGTTGCAGAGTCCACAGGGCCCTCACGCTTTCCTGTAGTTATCCAGAAACCCAAAGGCGGCTACGTGTGGGTTGTCTTCCTCGACTTCCATGTCGAGCGAATCCTGTACCCCGGACCGTTCCCGGCAAGCGAACGCTTCATTAACGCCCTAATCGCGGCCAGAATGTAATAAGCGCCCAGTGAAGTACAGGTCGCGCGCCACTCTGAAGGGATTACTCTCACGCCAGCGGGTTTCCGGCCGTCAGGGAGGAGTGGGCGCTGGGCGGTGTTTGGTTCTGCGGCGGTGCTCAGGAGGACGTCGCGCCGGTTGCGCGGCCCCCATCTTAATAGACCGGTTGAATCTTAGGGAACCGGGTGCATCATCTCGCCGAGACCACTTGCGGACCTCTGGTGTCGTCGTCTAGCTTCCCATCTTGCTCGCTTTCTGACTCTCCCTCTTTAACCCCTGCCCGCACACATTCCGTATCTTTCGGTGCACAATAAAATCAATTTTATTATTAATCACCGTTATTTTGTCAAACAAACAGGGGTCGTTTCGCAGGGCGAACAACCTCGTAACATTATCTGTCAAGAGTGTTACCCTCGTTCCCCACCAATTCCCCCCTGCGTTCCGTTGCGGCCAATCGAATTCGTCTTCCCGAGATCCCCTTCGCACGTTCCGTGGTCAAGCCTCCCTAACTCCGGAGTGCAACGCCGTGGGCATAGAGATAGGAGCATGCCCTGCGCACGGACGGCACACCTTCAATCTGAAGGGGGTAACCTCTCGGCGACTGGTGCGTGGCAGGGAGGCCCGGCGCAACACGCATTCCTGGCCCGGCCTTCCGCATGTGCAGTGAAGATGGGTACGGCCCCGCCGTTTCGTCGAGCAGCGCCTGTTCGCCAACTGAGCTTTTCGATAGGCATAATTAGGAAGATTGTGGCAGAAGTGTTCTTGTCGCGAGAATCCCTGAGGTATCAGATGACGATCGAGTTTACAAAACTGCACGGCCTCGGCAACGACTACCTGTTCATCGATACGGCGAAGTACTCCGTCGCGGACCCGCCGGCATTGTCGCGGGTGATGAGCCACCGCCACCTCGGCGCGGGCGCGGACGGTATCATTCTCATCGAACCCGGCCGGAACGGCGCTGACTTCTCGATGCGCATCTTCAACGCCGACGGCAGCGAGGCGGAGACCTGCGGCAACGGCATCCGCTGTTTCGCGAAGTACGTGTACGAGCGCGGCATGACGCAGAAAACGGACTTCGTCATCGACACCCTCGCCGGTCCAAACCGCGTGACGTTGACGGTCGATCACGGCGTCGTAAACCGCGTCCGCTCGAACATGGGCAAACCGAAGTTCGATCGCGCGGAAATCCCCATGATCGGCGCGCCGGGAAAAGTGCTCGAAGAACCCATCGACGTCGGCGGCGCGACCATGCACGTCACCTGCGCGAACATCGGCAACCCGCATGCCGTGTTCTTCGTGGAGGACGCGACAAAGGTCCCCCTCGCGGAAATCGGCCCCAAGGTCGAACACCATCCCGCCTTCCCGCAGCGCACCAACGTCGAATTCGTCACTGTCCAGGACCGCAACAACGTCGTCATGCGCATCTGGGAACGCGGCAGCGGCATCACCATGGCCAGTGGCAGCGGCTCCTGCGGCTCCGCCCTCGCCTGCATGATCACCAACCGTACCGACCGCCGCGTCAACGTCCACCTCGTCTACGGCACCCTCACCATCGAATGGGCCGACGACGGCTACGTCTACCAGGAAGGCCCCGCCACCGAGGTGTATACCGGAACGTGGCAAGCGTAGTTGTGCATCGCGATTCTCCCATTTCCCAACGATGTCGCATAAGTCATTGTTAAACAGTGAGTTGCGATATGCTAATTTAATGCTAATTTGTACAAAATTAGCTCTTGTGTTAATGTTGTTCGTCAAACGGGACGTACCGATCTACTCGACTTGGTGTCACGTGGACTGCTTAACGTGGAGAAGGTGCGCCGCACGCAGTACTTCTCGCCTGTGTCAAACCTTGAAGCGAGACTGCGGTCGATGGATTGACCCTCAGTCCTTCGGCTGGCTCACCGGCTCGCGCGTGATCTTCTTCGGCCCTTCGACCCATGCCGCGTCGCCGTAGAGGCCCGCCGTCGAGATGTCGATGGGTTGGAAGCCAAGTTTCGTGATCGCGGGCGATTCGGGTTTCAAGCGGAAGTCGCGGGCCGCGGCGTTCTCGAAGAGCGGGTCGGCGACGATCGAGTGCGTGTCGTTACCCATCGCCTGCCACTCGGCAAAAGTCTTCTTCTGATCGCCGCCGATGGCGAATGTGAAGTCCGGGTTTGCCGTGTCCCACCAGCAGTTGAAATCGAGTTTGTAGTTCCCGTTTTTCCACGTGCTGCCGAGCGGCCTGCCATTGTCGAAGATGACGATGTTGCGCTCAAAGAAGAACGAAATGTGGTCCTCCTCGCGCGAGCGGATGATGTTGCCTTCGGTGGCGAAGCCGAAGATGTTGTTCCGCACGCGGTTCTCCTTGCCGTAATGCTGGTGGAACCCGCCTGTCTTGCAGTTGTACACGACGTTGTTCTCGAGCACGATCTCCGAACTGCCCTCGTCGGTGTAGAGGCCCCAACCGCCGTAGCTGTAGGAATAAACGTCGTGAATGTGGTTGTATCGTTCGACGGTGCCGGGCGAGATGCCGAGCGAGTAGATGCCCCCCATATCGCTCAGTACGTACTTGCCGATGTTGTGAATATGGTTGTACTCGATAACATTGTGGTTCGCGCTGCTTGGCGCATAGCCCCATGACCATCCGACGGAGACACCGGTGTAATAGATGTCGCTGATATCGTTGTGCGAAACGGTGTTGTACGAACTGCGCTGAATGATCACGCCGACGCCCGCGGGATACTTCTTGCCCCCGTCGTGAATCCAGTTGTTGTCCACAACGTTGCGCAACGTCGCGTCCGCCTCTGTCTTCGGATCGCTGCTCACGCCGATGCGCACGCCGCCCGCGCCCATGTCGTGAATGTGGTTCTTGCGGATGGCGTTGTCCGTGCAGCCCTCGCGCAGCCAGATGCCGTAGTTCGCGATGTGCGCAATCTCGCAATCTTCAATCACGCAGTTCCGCGCGCCGCTGGCGTCGATCGCGCCCGAAACCGACCAGGCCGCCTGCTGGCAAGGCAAACCCTCGGGCGGCAACACATGATTGGTGTGGTGGAACGAAAGACCGCGAAAGACGAGGTTTTCCGCTCCTTCGATTACGACAAGCCGATCGGCCCTTGGTGCGATGACTTCGGTCTTAGCAGGGTCTTCGCCATCCTTCGGCCAGTAGTAGAGCAAGCCCTTCTTGCGGTCAAGATACCACTCGCCCGGCGCATCGAGCGCCTCGCGAAATCCCTCGACGTAGTAGCGTTGCTTCGGTCCCCAGTTCTCGAATGGCCACGCGCCGCTCCCACCGACGAGCGTGACAATCTGGTTCGCGTCGTCGATCGCGGCAATGTGGTTGTGCGACGTGTCCCACGAATGCATCGCGACGATCATCGCGTCCTCGATATTGTTCCAATGTTGAATGTCGCCCGGCGCGAACTTGAACGCGACGTTCGACGGTTTCTCCTTCCCTTCTGCGTCCTTGATCGCGGGCGCTTTGCCCGCCGTGCGCAGGTAGCCCTCGTTCGGCGTGCGTGCGCGCCAGCGGTACTCGCCATTCACCCACAGCGCGGTGAAGTTCCACGTGCCTGCCGCAACCTCCGGCAGCGTCGCCACCCAGAGTTTGCCTTCCTGCTGCCAATTCGTGATCGGCACGCCGCCGCTAATCACCGCGCGCTCGCCGGGATACGCGGCGTAGGTAACGTTTTGCCGCGGCATGACAAACCACTGGGAGTCCTTGAACGTGAAATGCAGCGGTTCGGCGATGCGATACGTCCCCTCGCGGAGCAGAATCTCTACCGGCCGCACAGTGCCAAGCCTGCGGCTCCAGTCCTCGAAATTGGCGCGCATCGCGGCTTTCGCGCCCTGAACAGTGGCGAAAGGCCCGTCCGTCTTGTCGGCGTTCGGCTCCGGAATACGCCCCGACCACGAATCGTTTCCGTTCGATGCAACGTAGAACTTCGCCGATTCGTCCTGGCCCGTGGCAGTGAATGACAATCCGGTCAGGCACACCATCGTCAACAACAACCGCATAGCATGTTCCCCCAAAAAACGCGGACGCTCGGAACACCGCGAAACGCAACCCAAGCGTCACGGTATGGATAATACGACTCCGGGCGTCGCGCGTCCAAAAAGCGGAACGGCGTCGCGAAGCTGCGAAAAACCGGAATTTGGGTTGTTTGGCGTTGACAAAGCCACGACGCGCAAGTAGGCTGATTGCTGTTTGTCCGTGAATAGGGAACTAGCATTCCCTTGCGCGGTTCGATATCGGGGCGCCGCGGAGTTCGGGCGGCAGCCGGGAGTTGCACGTTAGCGCATGGACGAGTCGCACTCAGAGTTGGCGTGGCTGCGCACGCTGCTGCACAGCATGGAAGACGCGCTGTTCGTTCACGACCTCGACGGCCGGATACTCGAGTGCAACAACGCCGCGTGCGCGCGCATGGGGTATACGCGCGAAGAACTGCTGAGGATGCGCACGCACGATTTCGACGCGCCGGAATTTGCGGCAGGCTTTCAGGAACGGTTGAGCGAGCAACTCGCGAAGAAGCGGTATCGTTGCGAGGGCGTACATCTCGCGAAGGACGGCACGCCGATCCACGTCGATATCCACACCACGATGATCGACTTCCTCGGCCAGCCGGCGGTCCTCGCGGTCATGCGCGATATCACGGATCGCAAACGCGCGGAGACCGAACGGGAAACGCTGCGCACGCGCGTGCTCCAGGCGGAGAAACTCGAGAGCCTCGGTGTGATGGCCGGCGGTATCGCGCACGATTTCAACAACCTCCTGATGGGCGTGCTCGGGAACGCGAGCATCGCGATGCTTGACGTGCCCGAAGATTCGCGCGTGAAGCGCTGCCTCGAACAAATCGAGTCGGCGGCGCAGCGCGCTGCGAACCTGTCGCAGCAGATGCTCGCCTACTCCGGGCGCGCGACGTTTACCTTTAAGCGGCTCGATTTACGCCACCTCGTGCAAAAGGCGGCGCCCTCGCTCGCCGCGTCCATCGGCAAACACCACCGGATCGAGTACCGCCTGGACGGCGACGCATCGATCCACGCGGACGAATCGCAGTTGCGCCAGGTGCTGTCCGGGCTTGTTGCAAACGCGTCGGAAGCCTACGGCGATAACGAAGGCGTAATAACGGTTTCGCTCCGCGTCGAGCACATTGACCACGATATGCTCGCCGCGCGCCACATCGTCGGCACGTTGACCGACGGGACCCATGCCGTGATCGAAGTATCCGATTCCGGCTGCGGCATGGACGAGCGGCTCATCGAGCGCATCTTCGATCCGTTCTTCACAACCAAATTCACCGGGCGAGGCCTGGGCCTTGCCGCCGTAATAGGCATCGTGCGCGGCCACCGCGGCGCAATATCCGTCAGTTCGGCCGTGGGCAAGGGCAGCACGTTCCGGGTCTATCTGCCCGCAGCCGTTTCAAAGGCCGTCGAAGCCGCCACAGCGCCGCGCAAATCGGCGCCATCGGCGGACGGCGCCGTGCTCGTCGTGGACGACGAAGAAGCCGTAATCAACGTCAGCAAGCATGGACTCGAACGTGCCGGGTACACCGTATTCACGGCGTCCAGCGGGAAAGAAGCCATCGATCTTTTCGGCGCCCACGCCGATGAGGTCGGCCTTGTCATCCTCGATATGACGATGCCGCGCATGAGCGGCGAAGAAACGTTTCGCGCATTGAAGGCAGTCCGTGACGACGTGCGCGTCGTGGTCTCAAGCGGATACAGCCGCGCCGACGCGGCGCTTCGGTTTGACTCGGACCAGATCGAGGACTTCCTACAGAAGCCGTACCGCGCGCGGGAACTGGTCGCGCTCGTTAGCCGCATCTTTCAGCGTCCCGCCCCGGTCGAGGCGTCGCGCTCGACTGATTTCCAGATCTGACCCGGTCGTTCGGGCGCTTCTGACCAGATAACCTGCCCCATGGCCGCCTCGCGGTATATCGTTGGGAACGTGCGGCCCCAAATAGGGATAAGTATAATCGCGACAATGGGTGGGAAAGCTGCAAAAACGTTCGACGACGCGGGCAAGCGCTGCGCCAAATTGCGTTCGGAAATCGAGCGGCACAACCGGTTGTACTTCGTTGACGCAGCCCCGGAAATCTCGGATCAAGCGTTTGACCATCTTCTGAAGGAATTGCAGGAGATCGAGGCGCAGTTTCCCGAGTTAATCACGCCGGACAGCCCGACGCAACGCGTCGGCGGCGCGCCGCTCGACGGGTTCGAGACGGTCGAGCACGACGTGCCGATGCTCTCGATTGACAACACCTACAACGCGGACGAATTGCGCGCATTTGACGAGCGCGTCCAGCGCGGACTTGGCGGCGACGCGCCAACGTATGTCGCCGAGCTAAAGGTAGACGGTGTCGCCGTCTCGGTGCGTTACGAAAAGGGCACATTGGTCCGCGCGGCGACACGCGGCGACGGCGAGCGCGGCGACAACGTTACGGCGAACGTGAAAACGATTCGCGCCGTACCGTTGCGCCTGGAAGGCAGACCGCCGGCAGCATTGGAAGCGCGCGGCGAGGTGTACATGCGGCGGCAGGAACTCGAGCGGCTGAACGCGCTGCGCGAGGAGTCGGGCGAACCGCCCCTGGCGAACCCGCGCAACACCACCGCGGGCACGCTGAAATTGCTCGATCCAAAGGCCGTCGCGCAACGCCGGCTCGAGATTGTGTTCTACGACGTCGCCTCGCGGGACGGCGACGCGTTCGATTCGCATTGGAAAACGCTCGAGGCGTTGCGCTCGTTTGGACTTCCAACAAGCAAATACAGCGAACGCTGCCGCGATATCGATGCTGTATTGCGCGTCGTGGACAAATGGGCGGACAAGCGGCACGAGCTCGATTTCGAGATCGACGGGCTTGTAATCAAAGTCGATTCCGCCGCGCACCGCACGCGGCTCGGCGCGACGTCGAAATCGCCGCGCTGGGTCATCGCCTACAAATACCCGGCGCAAGTCGCGCGCACAAAGCTGCTCAACATTGCGGTTCAAGTCGGCAAGACGGGCACGTTGACGCCCGTCGCGGAAATGGAGCCGGTTGTTCTCGCGGGCACGACGGTGAAACGAGCGACCCTGCACAACTTCGAGGAACTCGCGCGCAAAGACGTGCGCGTCGGCGATTCGGTCGAGATTCAGAAGGCCGGCGAGATCATTCCACAGGTGCTTCGCTCGATTCCGGAGTTGCGGCCAAAAGGTTCTAAGCCGTATCCGGTCCCTTCGAAATGTCCGGAGTGCGGCGGCGAAGTGCACAAGGACCCGGAAGGCGTATACCTGCGCTGTCTAAACCTGTCGTGCCCCGCGCAGGTCAAAGAGAAGCTGCGCTACTTCGCGTCGCGCGACGCAATGGACATCGAAGGGCTTGGGCCTGCGTTGATCGACCAGTTGGTGGAGGCGCGGCTCGTGCGAGGGCCCGCGGACCTGTATTCGCTGACGCAGGGGCAGCTTGAGAACCTCGAACGCATGGGCAAGAAATCGGCGCAAAACCTGATCGAAGCGATCGAAGCGAGTAAGCGGCGCCCCCTGAGCAGATTGTTAACCGGCCTTGGCATTCGCCACGTCGGCGAGCACACCGGCGAGGTGCTGGCATCCCACTATGGCTCGATCGATAAACTGATGGACGCTCCCGTGGCCGGCCTGAGCGACATCCACGAGATCGGCAGCGTGGTCGCCGCTAGCGTGCACGATTTCTTCCACACGGAAGAGAACCGCGATCTAATTGCGCGGCTTAAGGAATGCGGACTTGCGATGCGCGAAACGGCCCGCGCGGCAACAGCCGGCCCTCGTCCGTTCGACGGCAAGACGTTTGTCGTCACCGGCACGCTGCAAAAGTACACGCGTGACGGTATCCATGATCGCATCAAGGCGCTCGGGGGTCGCGCCGCGTCGAACATCAGCGGTAACACGGACTATCTCGTTGCAGGCGAAAAAGCCGGTTCCAAACTGAATAAGGCCCGGCAACTCGGCGTCAAGGTCTTGTCCGAAGACGAATTCGAGCAACTGGCGGGCGACGCGCAATGACCTCGAAACGACTGGAGTGCCCGCAAATCATCGACCAGGAGACCGGGCGTGGCCTGTTCGAAGCGGCAAAGAAGCAAGGCATCGGTCACGGCGAAGAATTGCTGCTCGATTTCGCGAAGACGACCGCGATGGACGCGCGCGGCGGCGCGTGGATCGTCGCGCTGGCGAACCATGCGCGCGCGAACCACGCTGAGTTTCGTTGGGAAGGGCAGCAAGGCGAAGTCGCAGACTTCGTTTCGCTCATCGAGCCCGGATTGCGCGCGGAGATCAAGAAGCGCCGCGCACCGGCGGGGTTTGTCGAGCAGACCGGTGAAACCGGAATCAAGGTCGCGGCGGAAGTGCGCGAGTTCCTGGGCCTCATTGTCGATGCCGTGTACTGGACGGCGATAGGCCCCTTCGAGGGGCGCGGGTTCCGGTGGGGCCTGTGGGCGGACGAGTTGTACGAGATGGGCGTCCGCGCGGTGCGCATCAATTTCCTGATGAATTTTCTGCTGGGTTTGACAATCGCAATGATGTCCGCGGCGCAGTTGCGCACGTTCGGCCTGCAAATCTACGTCGCCAATCTCGTCATGATCGGGTTTGCGCGCGAGCTCGCCGCGGTCATGACCGCAGTCGTAATTTCTGCGCGGACCGGCGCGGCCATTGCCGCGGAACTCGCGACGATGAAGGTGCAGGAGGAAATCGACGCCCTGCGCGGCATGGGCCTCAACGTGACGCAGTTTCTCGTCGCGCCCAAACTGCTCGCGCTGCTCATCGCAATGCCCTGCCTTACGGCGATTGGCATGCTGTCCGGCATCGCGGGCGGCATGGTGTGGGGCACAATCGCGCTGGAAATTCGCTGGGACGCGTGGCTGAGCCAGACGCTCGGCGCCGCGACCCTGAACGACATTTCGCAGGGCATGTTCAAGAGCCTTGCGTTTGCGATTGTGATTGTATTGATTGGTTGTCACAATGGCCTGCGCGTGCAGGGCGGCTCCCGCGGCGTGGGCCTCATGACCACGCGCGCCGTCGTCATGGACATCTTTGCCATTATCGTAATCGACATGCTGTTCGCCACACTGTTCTACTATGTGCTGGACTGATGCCTGAGAAAAACGACGATATCATCGAAGTCCGCAATCTCGTGACGCACTACGGCGAGACCCTTGTGCTGTCGGACGTGTCGTTTACCGTGCGCCGCGGCGAAGTGTTTGTGATCATCGGCGGCAGCGGGTGCGGAAAGACGACCTTGCTGAAACACATGACCGGACTGCTCCATCCGACCTCCGGTTCCGTCAGGCACGACGGCACCGAGATCGCCCGGATGGACGAAGACGAACTTGCGAAGGTCCAACGCGGAATCGGCATCGCGTTCCAGTCGGGCGGCCTGTTCAACTCGATGACCGTGGGCGACAATGTGGCCCTGCCATTGCGCGAGTACGGAAACGCAGACGCTGAATTGATCAACGCGATCGTCAAACTGAAGCTCAGCCTCGTGGGCTTGGCCGACGCCGAGGAACTCATGCCGAGCGAGCTGTCCGGCGGCATGCGCAAACGCGCCGGGCTTGCTCGGGCGATCGCGCTCGATCCACCCGTTATTTACTTCGACGAACCGTCCGCGGGCCTCGATCCGATCATGGCTTCGGGCCTCGACGACCTGATTGCGAAACTGAACGCACTCTTGGGGATTACGTTCATTATCGTGACGCACGAACTGGAATCGATCCGGAAAATCGCGCACCGCATACTCATGCTCGACCAGGGCAAAGCGATCTTTCTGGGTTCGTTGGACGAAGCGGAACATTCGGACGTTGCGCGCGTGAAGCAGTTCTTCGAGCGGCGTCCCGACGACTATATCGCGCAGCGTACGGCCTTGGCGGGCTGAAGGCAGAGGGGACCAGTGGCGACACGCGCACAAAAAACGAAGGTCGGCGTCTTCCTCCTGTTGAGCGCCGCAATCATTGCCGGCGGGCTGATGCTCGTGGCCGGGTTCCGCCAGGGCAGCAAGCTCCACTATTCGATCGTGTTCGACAAGTCGGTCCTCGGCCTCTACAAGGGCGGGATGGTGCAGTACCTCGGCGTGCCCGTGGGCATTGTCGACAACATCTACGTCGGCGACGACGGCAAGGCGTATGTCGATATTCTGATCGAGCCGGACAAGGTGAAGCTGCGCCAGGGAGTCGAGGCAAGCCTCGAATACTACAGTTTCGCCACGGGCACGATGTGCGTAGCGTTGCAGAACGAAGATCCATCCGGCGAACTGTTGCCGCCCGGCGCGATTATTCCCACCGGCGAATCGCTCATCGAATCGTTCAGCGGGCAGGCCGGCGACCTCATGAACACGTTCAACGAAATCGCCAAGAAAATCGACGACGGCCTGAAGGACATGCCGGAAGGCAAAATCACGGAAGTCATCGATCAGATCAAACCATTCATCGATGACGCCCGGGCGTTCATTACCGATGCGCGCGATACGCTCAAGACCGTACAGGAAGACTTGCACGGCGTCGTCGAAGACGCGAAACCGGGAATCAAAAAGTTCAGCGAGCTCGCGGACAACGCGTCTAAGTTGAGTACTACCGCGAACGATACCCTTGCTGATCTTCGCGCGAAGATCGACCCTGTCGACATCGAGAAGATGCAGACAAAACTGTTGGCGCTCGCGGACCAGTTGGAGCAGACGACAAAGAAGATCAATGACATGACGTCTTCGATTCCGCACACCGTGGACAACGTCCAACACGCCCTGTACGAGACGACGCAGAAGTTGAACGAAACGATGGAATCGTTCCGGCAGTTGGCGGAGACCCTGAACCAGAACCCCTACGTGCGCGGGGCCGCCGCGCCAAAGGAATAGCGCAATGACTCGACGATTACTCGCTGTGCTTGCGATGGGCTTGGCGTGCGCGGGATGCGTTGGCCTGAACAAGCCGTCTCCGCCGTTGCGCTACGCGATCGAACCGAAACCGCAGATTGCGGCAGCGGAAAACTCGGGCAGGTCGCTGGCCGTGCGCCCCCTCGAACCCGCCCGCCCGTACAAGCAGAACATCGTCTACCGCGAGGGCGCGGAACTGGGCATCTACACCCTCGTCGAGTGGGCCGAGCTTCCAAGCGACGCGGCCACACGCGCGCTCATCGACGCGCTCATCGCAAGCGGCCGGTTCACAGACGTGGCCCGAGCGGTCGACCTCGGCATTCCGGATCGGATTCTGACCGGCCAGTTGAGGAAATTCGACCTGGTGCGTGACACCGCCCCGTGGACGGCGGCCTGCGAGGTGCGGCTCGAACTGCGCGAGGGGGCTGGCCGCTCACTGGTCTGGGCGAAGACTATCGCCGCCTCCGAGCCGCTCGCCACCTCGGGTATCGAATCCCTGCCACAGGCAATGAATGCAGCCCTGACCCGGTGCATCGAAGAAGCCGTGACGGAAATTGTCACTAAGTAACGCTCGCGCACGGCACACTGTATAGTTAATGATCGCGTCGCGTGGTTAAGACTGACGACAAATTTATCTAGCTAGACTAATTAGTTGTCAGTTTTGAGCAATTCTTGTCTGCGGCCGTTCAGCATGGCCCCGTTAAACCGTTCCCGCCAGACAAGTTGGCCGGGGTTTGCCGTTGTGGCATAACCTTTGCTCATTCACTTGTCGGCCTGTTCGACAAGCGCATTGTCAGCAGACCGCGATATAGTTTATTATCGAACGTGGCGTTCGAGGCTGGAGGGGGGCTGCCCTTCACGGTCGCGGAGCAATTCCGCTGGAAAAAGGTATTGCTATGGCTTTACACGTGCTTGCCGAACCGAAGACAGGGTTGAAGCAGGAATTCGACGAACGTGGTTTCGTGATTCTCCGCAGCTTCTTCGATCCGCACGAGATGACCGAACTGCTCGCCGAAATCAAGAAGGCAGGCGCGCAGCAGGGGCGTGAACACTGCCTGAACAAAGACAACATGGTCTTCTTCGGTAACATCGCGAGAGAGACCGAGTACCTCAAAGACTTTGCCACGCAGCCGCGCATCATCGAGGTGATGAAGGAACTTGCCGGACCGGAATTCTGGATTCGTTGGGACCAAGCCGTGGGCAAGTACCCGGGAGGGTCCGATTTCCCCTGGCATCAGGACAACGCGTACAACAAACTCAAAGACATGCACTTCCAGTTCTGGATTGGCCTCACGCCAATGAACAAGCAGAACGGCGGTGTATGGCTCCAGCCTGGAAGCCACAAGTTCGGCCTGTTGCCGCACAGCAAGGTGGACAACCACCTCTCCTGCGACGTGAAGCCGTGCAAGGAAGAGTTTATCGAGTCGCAGCCCGGCGACGTGCTGATTTTTTCGTCGCTGACGCTCCACTATACGACGCGCAACTACTCCGAGAATGAACGATGGGCGTGGGTGATCGAGTACATGTCGTGCGACTACTACGATCCGCACATTCGGCCGCCGTACTTCATCGCCTGCGAGAACGGCCAGCCCGTGAAGAAGTTCGTGGATAGCTATAAAGCGTGCCACGACCCGCGCGCCCGCATGAAGTACCTCGGCGCGCGCACAAAGGAAAACGTTCGCGTCAAAACCGAGCAGGTGTTGTCGAAGGCAGGCCGCCTCTTTGGGCACAAGTAAATAAATTCCCCCTGCGAAAGCTGGGGGGATGTTTGTTGCAGGCGCATTAACGCGCCAATAGCCTGCATACTAAAGCGCCCCACTATTGGCGCGTGTACTATTCACACTCGTTGTATCTCTTCCCATTATCTTCGCGCGGTGTTCTGCGACGAGTTCGGCCGAGATCATCCGCAGCGACAGCCAAATCAGCGGCGGCAAGACCAGAATATCGTCGAGATGGCCCAACACGGGGACGAAGTCGGGGATAAAATCGATGGGCGACAACGCGTAGGCCACAGCGGCAATGAGCAACCACCGCGCGGCGCGCGGACAGCGTGGGTCAGCAATGACGGATTGGTAGACCGCAACTTCGTTTCGGGACCCGCGCACGACTTCGACGACGCGGGATTTCACGGACCGCGACATTCCGTGATCTTACTACAAAAGCGAGCGCGCCCCGCCTTTCGACGGGGCGCGCTCCAAAGATGCATCGTAGGCGACGATTACAGGCTCCAGCCCTCGCGGTACTGCTTGGTCACCAGTTTGTTGGCTTCTTCGCTGTTGGTGACTCGCATGTTTTGGATGTCCCATTGGATGTTGGTACTGGCGCGGAGCGCGAGGTTTCCGAGCAGGATGATCTCGGTGAACGGCGCGGCGTAGTTGAAGTTCGAGGCGGAGGGCTTGCCGCTCTTGATCGACTTCACCCAATCGATGTAGGGGTCGCCTTTCTCGAGGCGCGGAATCGACGGTTCCGGCTTCTTATAACTGGCGAAGTCGGCCTCCGGCAACAGGCGCGGGCTTCCGCCATACGTCTCGCAAGTGAGGAACCCTTTGCTCCCGTAGAACAACGTGCCGTTCTTGCCACTGCCCTTGTCGCCGATGCCGATTTCCGCCGGAATCTCGGGGGGATGCGGCGGCGTGTTGTTGCCATCGCGGCCGTCCCACCATTCGAGGGTCACGGCCGGGAACATCTTGCCGTGTTCGCCTTTGCGCTCGGGGAATTCGTATTTGAGAATGGACTTGTCGGGTCCGGTCTGCGCGTTGTTGCCTTCCTGCATGGCGACTTCGACGCTCGTTGGAACGCCGAGCGTGAGCGCCCAGTTCGCGGGGTCCATGATGTGGCAGGCCATATCGCCCAACGCGCCGCAGCCGAAGTCCCACCAGCCCCGCCAGTTAAAGGGGCAGTAACCGTGGTTGTACTCGCGGAACGGCGCGCCGCCGAGCCACAGGTCCCAATCGAGCGTTTCGGGGACAGGTTCCTCTGGAAGCGGTTCAGGGATGGATTGGGGCCAGATGGGCCGGTTGGTCCACGTGACGACTTTCTTCACGTCGCCGATCGCGCCCGCCCAGATGAGTTCGCACACCTCGCGGACACCGTCGCCGCAATGGCCCTGGTTGCCCATTTGCGTGGCAACCTTCATCTCGTTGGCGACGCGCTGCATCTCGCGGCATTCGTGGATCGAGTGCGCAAGCGGCTTCTGCACGTACACGTGCTTGCCCATCTTCATCGCGTGAATTGCGATCATCGCGTGCATGTGGTCCGGCGTGGACACGTTGACCGCGTCGATGTCCTTGTGTTTGTCGAGCATGACGCGGTAGTCGCGGTAGGTCGGGACGCCCGCCTTGGTGCTGTAGAATTTCGCCGCGTTCTTCTCGTCCACGTCGCACATCGCCACGAGGTTGCAGCCCGCGTCTAACGCGCCCTGCACGTCGCTCGAGCCCTTGCCGCCGCATCCGATGCCCGCGAAGTTCACCATTTCGCTCGGCGACTTCACGCTGACCTTCGCCGGCGCCTTGCCCTTCGTCGTTGTACACCCGGCGGCAATCGTCATCGCCGCTGTCCCGGCAAGGAACGAGCGCCGGGTTAACTTCTTGTTGTCCATTATGTGGTTCTCCCATGCCGGCCCCGCGGCCGCGCCATCACCCAAAGACCCCCGGCCCGCACCGGCGGGCCGTTGATACACGGCAAACCACCAGATTCGGCGCGGGACGCATAACGAAGGAGCATACTCCGCGAGGATTCGGGCGTCAACGTCGCAGGCCCGACACATGCGTGCGGAGCGTCTCGTCGCCACAAACTTGGATTTGTTGTGTTCGGGCCGGTTGCGCATCGGCGCGCAACTTTACTATCCTAGTGTCAGGAGTGCCTAGCCGCCGCAATTTGCGGCGGGTTACGAGTTGCATCGTCAAGACCGCGAATGGCCCAATTCGCGCCAAACCGCCCTGCACGCGGGGAAGCGCGCTCTCGGTACCGCAGTAAGGGGACCGTATGAAGAAGTTCGTCGTTACCGCCGCCCTGTGCGGGGTCATAGTATTGTTGGGCGGCCTCGTCGTTTATGGCGCCTCCGCAAAATATGCGGAGCGCGAGGCCAACCGCGCCAACAACAACCACGATCAGCGCGTTCCCAATGTTAAGGTCCAGGTCATCGCCACGGGTCTGCTCGAGGACAAGTTCACGGTAACCGGGACCGTGGACGGTTGGGAAAACGTCACCATCAGCGCGGAGGTCGCCGGCAAGGTCGAGTGGAAAGGCATCGATACCGGCGATTCGGTCAAGAAGGATCAGGAGCTTTTCCGCATCGACACCGAGGCCATGCAGACGCGCTACGAGCAAGCCAAGGCCCAGGCGCGCCTGGCGGCGCAGGAATTCGACCGCGTCAAGAACCTTACCAACAAGGGCGTGAGCGCCGCGCGCGACCAGGACAGCGCCGTGGCCAATCGCGACGTGGCCGAGGCGGACCTGCGCGCCATGGAAATTCAGTTGCGCAAGAGCGTGGCAAAGTCGCCCATGGACGGCGTGGTCGCGCACGTATTCTCCGAGCAGGACGAATTCACCGACGTGGGCAAGCCGCTGGTGAACATTGTGCAACTTCACAAGGTGAAGGTGCGCATCGGCATCCCGGAGCGCGACATCCCGTATTTCAAGGTCGGCGACGTTGTACACGTGCAACTCGACGCCATCCCGGATCGCATGTTCGACGGGACGATTCACCTGATCGCGCCTGCCGCCGACCTCGTGACCCACACGTTCGAGGCGGAGATCGCGATCGACAATACGGACAATTGCCTGAAGCCAGGTATGATCGCCCGCGCCCACCTGGTGCGCAAGGCCTATCCTGACGCGATTGCGGTTCCCATCTTCTCGACGGCGTTGATCGACGACAAGCGGTTTGCGTTTGTCGAGGAAGACGGCAAGGCGGTACTGCGCGAGGTCGAAGTCGGCGTCATTCAGGGCAGCAATGTGCACGTGACGTCCGGTCTGAAACCGGGTGACCGCCTCATCGTCGTCGGCCAACGCGACGCGCGCCCCGGCGAACCGGTCAACGTCACCGAGACCCTCCAGTGAGAATCGTCGATTTCGCGGTAGACCGCCGCGTCTCTATCTACGTAATGGTGCTCATATTGACCGTGACGGGGCTGTACGCCTACATCACGCTGCCGCGCGAGTCGAACCCCGAGGTCATCGTCCCTTTCATCGTCGTCTCCACGCGATACGAAGGCGTTTCGCCCGAGGATATCGAGGCGCTGGTGACAGTTCCCATCGAGCGCAAGCTTGCCGGCCTCAAGGGTGTCAAACAGATCAAGTCACAAAGCCTCGAAAGCGTGTCGTCGGTCGTCATCGAGTTCGTGCCCGACATGGAGATCGACGATGCGCTACGCCGGGTCAAGGACAAAGTCGATCAGTCCAAGGAGGACCTTCCAGAGGACGCCGACGACCCGGTCGTGAGCGAAATCAATTTGAGCGAGCTCCCGATTCTCGTCATTTCGCTCACGGGCAACACGGACTTGTCGGTGCTCAACGAACTCGCCGACGATTTCGAGGACCGCATCGAAGCGATCAAGGGCGTACTTGATGTCGAGAAGGTAGGCGGCGTCGAGCGCGAAATCCAGATCGAGGTCGACCCCGAACGCGTCGCCGAATACGGCATATCCGCCGCGGACCTCATCCAAGTAACGGTGCTCGAGAACGTCAACACTCCGGGCGGCGCCATGGACCTCGGCGAGGCGAAATTCCTCATGCGCACGCCCGGCGAATTCCGCACGCCGGAAGAATTGACCGGACTTGTCGTCAAGCAGGGGCCTGGCGGCACCGTCTATCTGCGCGACGTCGCCGTTGTGAAAGATGGCTTCAAGGAGGTCGACTCGATCTCCCGCGTGAATGGCAATCCGTCCATTACGCTAGCCGTGTCGAAACGCACCGGCGAGAACATTATCCGCATCGTGGATGACGTCAAGGTCGTACTCGATGACGAGCGCGCGCGCCTTCCGAAGGGGATCGACGTCGCCGTAACGTGGGATGAATCGGACTTCATTCGCGATATGGTCAACGATCTCGAGAACAGCATGCTGAGTGGCCTGGTCCTCGTCATCGCCATCATCATGATTTTTCTTGGCCTCGTGAATTCGTTCTTTATCGGCCTCGCGATTCCCCTCTCGATGTTCATCGCGTTTACGTACTTCTACCTCTCCGGCATCACGCTGAACATGGTCGTCCTGTTCAGCCTCACGCTCGCCCTCGGCATGCTCGTCGACAACGGCATTGTCGTCATCGAAAACATCTACCGCCACATGCAGCAGGGCATGGATTCCATTACCGCCTCCAAACGCGCAACGGCGGAAGTCGCGTGGCCGATTATCGGCTCGACCGCCACGACCATCGTCGCGTTCGTCCCCATGTTCTTCTGGCCCGGCATCTTCGGCGACTTCATGGTCTATCTGCCGATCACCGTGATAGCGACGCTGTTGGGCTCGATTTTCGTGGGACTCGTAGTTAACCCCGCGCTTGCCGGTCAGTTCATGCGTGTGAAGCCACTGCCGTTCGAGGTCAAGGACACCGCACGGCATCCCATCATCAAACGCTACGAACGCTTCCTGCGCCTGGCGCTGCGCTGGCGCGGCGTAACGCTCACGCTGGCATTCACGGGGCTGATCGCCATCACCGCCGAATTCTTCGCCACCGCGCAGGTCCAGTTCATGCCGGATTCGGAACCGCCGCAGGCCGACATCGACATCGAACTCCCGGAAGGCAGCAACCTCGCAACCTCGGACGAATACGTAAAATCCGTCGAGCGTCTCCTCGAGCCAAACCTCCCGAACCTCGAAAACGTCATCGCAAATGTCGGATCGCAGGGCGTCGACCTCGGCGGCGCGGGAATGCGCGGCGGCGGAAACAGCACGCACCTTAGCCGCGTCACGCTGGACTTCCCGAAACTCGCGCAGGCCAAAGTAATGCCCAGCAGAATCATCGAGGAGGTGCGCAGTTCCGTCAAGGGGATCACCGGCGCGCAAGTGCGCGTGGATCAGATGCAGATGGGCCCGCCCACAGGCCCACCCATCAACATCGAGATCAGCGGCGACGATTACGAAACGCTCGCCGCGCTCGCAGGCGAAGTACAGCAATTGATCAAGGACATGCCGGAACTCACCGATATTCGCGACGACTATCGCAAGGGCAAGCCCGAAATCCGGGTCATCATCGACCGCGAAAAGGCATGGAAAATGGGCCTGAATACGCAGTTCATCGGCCTCACGGTCCAAGCCGCGATTGACGGGCGCAAGGCCGGCGAGTACCGCGAAGGCGACGACGAATACGACGTCATGGTGCGCTTCCCGAAATCGTTTCGCGAGGACATCTCGAACATCGAGAACATGCGCTTCACCAACCTCGCCGGCGAGACCGTACCCTTCTCCGCGGTGGCCCGCATCGAACCCGGCGCCGGACTGGGTAGAATCACGCGAATCGATCGTAAACGCACGGTGACAGTCTCCGCCGAAGTGCAGGGCGACCGCCAACCACCGGAAGTGCTCAAAGACGTGCGCGCAAAGCTCGAAGACTTCGCGCTTCCCGCCGGATACACGATGGCGTACACCGGCGAGAACGACGACCTGGAAGAGACGCAGTCATTCCTCGGCCGCGCGTTTGTGATTGCGTTGCTGCTTATTGCGCTCGTGATCGTCGCGCAATTCAATTCGGTCCTGCAGACCCTGGTCATCATGACGTCCGTAGTTCTGTCGCTCGGTGGTGTATTTCTCGGGCTTTGGATCTGCGATATGCCCTTCGGCATTCTGATGACGGGCATCGGCTGCATCAGCCTGGCGGGCGTCGTGGTAAACAACGCAATTGTGCTGCTCGACTTCATCAACCAATTGCGATCGCGGGGCGAATCCCTCGAAGACGCTGTCGTCCACGCGGGCATCATCCGCTTCCGCCCCGTGATGCTTACCGCCGGCACAACCACGCTCGGCCTCGTGCCGATGGCGCTCGGCATCAGCTTCGATTTCAAAAGCCTCCAATGGACGAGCGGCGGCGAAACCGCGCAATGGTGGGGTTCGATGGCCGTTGCGGTCATCTTCGGCCTCACGTTCGCGACGGTACTGACGCTCGTCGTCGTGCCGACGCTCTACACCTACGCCGTCAACCTGTCCGAAACGTTTGCGCGCAAACCCGCCGCCGCCTCAATCTCCGAACCGGTGGCGAAATAGTCGGCGCGACTTCCGCTTCGTACACTCCGCGCCGATTGGCGGACCTGTAGTTCGATCGCGTACGCGCCGCGTTTCGGTCTTCCTACAGCGCCTTCAGACTCCACCTATACCCGTCTCTGTACCCGCCAACGTAACCTTGGGTTGGAAAGCGACGACGGCGTACTGCGCGCCCTCTCCCTAACCGGCGTGCGCGTTTAACGAAAGGAGGCGGATATGGCTCTGCTTGTGGTCTGGCTGATCTACGGGATTCTCCTCTATTATTTCTCGTAATCGGGAGCGAGACCGGTGCCGCGCCCCACACTCGTGGCGCGGCACTGTCGTGTGCGGCGGTTAAGGTCGACCCGCAACGCGGCGCACTTCCGCGATGAGTTCGTCCGCCGCGCGGGACTTGCAGACGTACCCGCTCGCGCCAAGCGCGAGGGCGTGCGCCCCGTACTCCGAAGGCGAGTGAATACTCAATACAATGACGGGGAGGCCGGGCAATTCGCTCCTCAATTCCCGGAGCACTTCAAATCCATTCTTCCGGGGCATCGAAATGTCCAGCAGGACTACGTCGAAAGTTTCCGACTGCACCTTCTCCAAGACCCCGGAACCGTCGAACAGTTCGCCCGAAACCTCCATGTCGTCGCATTGCGCGATCAGCCGCGCAATGCTTTCCCGCACGGCGCGATGGTCATCCACGACCAGCAACCGGATAGGTGTCACTGCCACCATGCCGTTCCAATCCCTTTCGTGGTTGCTGCGCGCGCCGGCACCGAGCGGTAACCGCGGGCGCCCGTATGAATACCGCCAACCCGGATCAACTGACAAGCCCTTCTCTTATGCCGTACTTTACGAGATCGGCGTTCGTTTTCAAACTCATCTTGCTTAAAATGCGCGCCCGATATGTGCTGACGGTCTTCACGCTGATGCAAAGACTCGCCGCGATCGCGGACGGCATCATGCCCGCCGCGAGCATTCGCATGACCTCGAGTTCCCGGTCCGATAGCTGCTCGTGAAGCGGGCGATCGACGTCCGAATCCAGATTGAATGCGATCTGCTCGACGAGTCCTGAAGAAACGTATCGGCCTCCCGTGCAGATTTTTCGTACTGCCTGCACAAGCTCCGTGCAAAGACTGTCCTTGGTGAGGTATCCCGCCGCGCCCGCGTGCAAGAGGCGCCGCGCGTAGATTCCCTCCGGCTCGATCGTGAGTATCAGAATAGGCAGTCTCGGCCGCAGCGCGTGCACCTGCTTGACCAATTCCAGCCCGTGCAGGCCCGGCATGCGCAAGTCCATGACGACCGCGTCCCACTCCTGATGCTGGACCGACTCGACGACTTCCATGCCGGTGGCTGCCTCACCGCATACTTCCATGTCGGGCGTTTCGTTCAGGATAAGGGCGATTCCTTTCCGAACGATTTCGTGATCGTCGGCTACAAGTATTCGGAATTTCCGCATCTCCATGACTGCACCTCGTGTCTACGCTCGCGCGTCGATGGCCTCACCCGTCCCGCTACTGCACGGGACCGTTACCGACACGCATGTGCCGGCGCCGGATTGGGACTGTATCCGGAACGTACCGCCGAGCAATGCGACACGTTCGCGAATTCCCAATATCCCAAACGACTTCTGTCCCGCGCGTCCCTGCGTTGCCGGGAAGCCACAACCGTTGTCCTCGACTTCCAGCCGCGTATGCCCGTTGTTCGCGTTCAACCGGACATTCACCTGGCTTGCTCCGGAATGGCGAATCACGTTCGTCAGGCACTCTTGCACGATCCGAAACAACGCGGATGTGACGTCCCGATTGAACCGCGCGCTTCCCGGGCTGACATCAACGGCGCACGGTATTTGTGTTCGCGTTTCGAAGTCGGCCGCGAGCCACGCGATGGCCGCCGGCAACTCGAGATCGTCAAGTACCGTAGGACGCAATTCCGAGATGAGCCGACGCGTCGTAGTCGTCATCCGGTCCGTATGCTCCAGCATCGAACGGATCAGTTCCAGACTCGACGCTGCGCCGTCCTGCCCGTCCTGCAAGCACCGCTGCACATTGCAGAGGTCCATCCGCAGGCAAACCAGGTCTTGTCCCAATTGGTCGTGAAGCTCGCGGGCGACGCGCGCGCGCTCGTCCTCCCGAAGCGTTTCGACGTGCGCGGTGAGCCGCCGCAACTCGTCGTGCGATTCACGAAGTTCGGCCTGGGCCCGCCGTCGTTCGGAAATCTCGCTCTCCAACTTTCCCTGGCTGCGCCGAAACTCCGCCTCCGTCCAGATCGACTCGAGAAGCGCAAAGTAATACGTCGATAGCAGGAGCACTGTGCCCGCCAGAAAGAGGTTCGATTCTGACTTTATGCTCCACGCGACGATAAGCTCATGACCCGTCCGCCAAAACGAAAACTCGCGGAGTATGCTCAGCGTCTGCGCGAGCACCAAAACGCCGGTAGCCAGCACGACCGCAGCCTTCAGCGCGGTCTTGCCTTCGAGCATAAGGATAAGACGCCACGCCGCGACCGAGAGCAGCAGTAACGCTCCCATACTGATGAATTTCGGCGTCGCGTGGCTGACGAGGCCGCTCGTGTTCATGTAGCGCGCCATCAGTTCGAGGCTGAACGCGCCGGACATAATGACGAGGATCGCGATACGCCACTGCCAGATCGGCCGTTTGGCCGCTCGTCCCCGCGCGACTGCGGCTGATTTATGCTGGTTCATACACGCCGCCCCGAGCCTTGCACCAGGCCGCGCCGCCGCTGAAGACGACGCGAACAACTTCCTCGGACTCCATGCTTGGGCCGCCGATCAGTCGGCCCGCTGAAACCAGGTTTGCGGTAATTATACCCCTCAAAACAATCGTCGTGTGTAGGAAAATTCCTACGCGGCGCATATGTCGTTGACCGACCTGACTTTCGCTTGATGACCGATAGCGCGGCGCCCGGACCGGCGTTAGACTTTACATATGACCCCAGTTTCAGGCGCAGGGGCAGGTCGCGTTTCGCATACAGCGCCGGCAGGCGTGGCGGCAAACGATATGTATTCGTAGTGTCTAGGTGCACAGTGCGGTGGTTGCGAGTTACGCATGGGAGAACAGACGATGCAAACAAACACGGCCCCTGTATATCCCAACGAAATCGGACTGATTGATCGCGTGACCCAGGTCGAGGAGTACGTCAGGGCCGTGCGGCGCGGAAAAGTATGCTCGCCGGTGGTGCCGCTCTGGCACCTGCGCGTAATCCGGGATCAAAGCCGCTGCGCGGGCTCGCACCAGGTCGCGGATTTGTGCTCGCAGATCGAAGCGCGCATCGTCGCGTTTAACCTCAGTCGCGAAGACGCGCCCGAGGATGTGACGGCGGAACTGCTGGACGTTGCGGCGTTCCTGAATTCAGTCCCGGCACCCGGAACTGCGATTGGGATGAAGGCATGTTAACTTGCGATCCACCGTTGCCACGGCGGTTCTATAGCGGAAGCGCGCTGCGGACGGCGCTGGCTGACCTTATCGTTTTCCCTATCGCGGGAGGGAATGTACGGTGTTAACGTGTTTCGACTAAGCTAGCCCCTCTCCATTCCCTGACACGTGCACGCTTGCGGGTCCCCACAAAAGGTACCCCCAAACACCGCCGCAAGCGTGCACCCCTCTTTTTACGATCCTGATACGACGGGGCGACCGCGTTAAGCCAACGCCTTCAGCAACGCGGCGCAGCGCGCCGTGAATCTCCGCGCGCAGTCCGTTGTGAACGGCGGCCACCCCATGATTTTTGGCACGACTACCGCCGCGTATTCATTCGCTTCATACGCCTTCAGATCGGTGAGATAGCCCACGAAATCGTCGCAATACCCTACCGCAAGCACGTTCGGAAACGGCGCGGTGGCGCGTAACTGCAATCCATAGAAGCTGTACAACTCGGCGGGATGAAAGAGAAACGCGACGTTGCCCAACCGCATCGCGCTGACTGGGGCCTCGTACGACGTTTTGTTCGTGTCCCACTTCGCCGCGAGTTCGCTCCACGCCGTCGCAAACCCGGCGTCAACCCACACGCCGTCGACACACTTCTCCGGTTGCGCTTTGTACGTCTCGATGTCCGCGCGGAACCGTTCCATGTCGAAGGGCAGATCGACCGTGCCATTCACAATTCGTAGTTCGTCGACCTCGACGATGTCGCCATGTCCCATCGCGTGGTGCAGCGCGGGGCCAATCGCCTGCGCTGTCTGCATCGGATCGCCAATCCATTTCGTGCCATCCCCGGGGTTCACGTCGCCGATGTGCCCCTGCAAGAAGCCCGGCTCCGGTATCACGTGTTCCGCGACAATGCCCGGCCAGTCCGGCCCAGCCTGCGTGTCCTGGTAGCATACCGGATGCGCGCAGAAGTGGTACCACAACAGCGGCTTCTTGTTTTCGGCCCGCTGGAAGTAAAGCGCCTGCAGCAGCGTGTCGAGCCAGCGCTCGTCGTCCGTGCTTTGCGCGGTGAACGCATCGTCGTTCTTCCATGTCTTGGTCGTGCGGTTAAAATTGCCTCCTTCGACTCGCTGCGCGCCGATATAACAGTCCGCTTCCGACAAATCGTTCACCGCGGCCGCTGCGGCCTCGGCCGCGCGCGCGTACACGAGATCGCGAAACACGTCCGACACCGATCCCCACTGAAGGAACGGGCGCAACGCGGGCATGCTGTGTGTGTGCGTCGCGCATGCGCGCACGTGCGCCGCGGGAACGCCGGTGGCTTTCTCGACGCGCCGCTGCAGCTCGGCGGAGAAGTCGCGCGAGAGCGATGCGGCGTCGATGGAAAGGATAATCGCGGAGGTGTCGTTCACGCGCAGCGCGAGCGCGCGCACTTTTGGCGCCTGCCGGATCGCGCTGACCGTGCGCTCTTTGTCCGGCGGATAATGGAACCCGGCGAGCACGGTCCCGTTCGCGGGAGTAATATCGGCGATGCCTTCGCCAGCCAGCACCATGGTTGACACCTCGAGCGCCGCAACAGCGCCGGGGGCGGCGCAATCGATTACGGCGAATCCTTGCCCTTGAGAATTGTAAACGATCCGCTGTCACCGTAGATCAACGGGTTGTCCCTCGACAACACGCGCACCACGTACCCCCCGCCCGCGGGAAGCTTGCTTGGAATGTCCCAACCGTATACGCCGTCGTTGTTGGACGAACCCTTGATCTTCATAACGAACTGGCCGTTGCGCCACAGTTCGATCGCGATCTTGTTGCCGGTAGCACCCGACGATTCCCACTTTATCTTGGTCTTCTTCGTGCCGTTTCGCGCGAAACTCGACCCCGCGATCGGCCGCGTCACGGCGATCGTGCCGGGTGCCGCTGCATCCGTCACCACGACTTCAATCGTCTCCGACTGGAGGAACTCGCCATCGGTCACCGTGAACGTCACCGCGTACGGCGACCCGTCCGCAGCGTGGTAATCCGGCGTCCAGAAGAAAGTGTAACTACCCGTCCCGCTGTCTGCGAACTGCGCGCCCTGCGGCAGCCCAGTCGCGAATACGCTCGGATCGCCATCCGGGTCCGATGCGGCCACGCCAAAGACCAGCGATTCGCCTTCGGCAACGAATTTGTCCCCGATCGGTTCGAGGGTCACCGGCCGGTTCACGTTCGCGACTGCAATTGTGCACGACTCCGAGTCGGACTTGTCGCCGTCCGACGCGGTGAATTGCACCGTGTACGGCGATCCGTTTGACGCGAAGTAATCGACGGTCCACTCGAACGTGCCGGTGCCGTCGCCGTGGTCGGTGAATGTCGCGCCCGGAGGCAGGTCCGCCGCGCTCAACGCGGGAATAGTCACGTCCGGGTCCGATCCCGACACGGTGAAGTTGATTGTATCTCCTTCGTTCGCGTTCACGTTGGCCACCGGATTCATCACGGGTTTTCGGTTCATGTCAATGACGGTCGCCATGAACGTCGTCTGGCCCGTGACGTTCGCGTCTTCCGCGTCCGTCGCGACGATCGCAATATCCGGATACGTGCCCGCGTCAAAGAAGTCCGTCGACCAGACAAATGTACCCGTCCCGTTCCCGTGGTCCGTAAACGTTGCGCCCTGCGGCATATTCGTCGCGCCTAACGATGGCGTCGTCCCGTCCGGGTCCGTCGCGGAAGCGTTGACCTGAAGGATTTGCCCTTCGTTGACGGTTTGATTGCCGATCACGGCAACCTGCGGCGCCCGGTTCACGTCGTTCACGGTGATCGCGATGGATTCGGAATCGTGCAACGGCGGATCGCCGGTGTCGACGGCGCCGAATTCGACGTTCGGATACACGCCCGCCGCGTTGTAGTCCGGAGCCCACGCAAACGTTCCTGTTCCATTCCCGTTGTCCACAAACGACGCGCCCGGCGGCACATTCGACGCGCTCAGCGTCGGGGTGGTCCCGTCCGGGTCCATCGCGGAAACAGTGAACTGAAGGATTTGTCCTTCGTTCACCGATTGATCGCCAATCACAGCAAGCTGCGGCGCGCGGTTTATGTCGTTCACCGTAATGGCGATCGATTCGGAATCATTCAACGGTGGACTATTGTAATCGCGCGCGCTGAATGTAACGTTGGGGTATACGCCCGCCGCATTGTAGTCCGGCGTCCAGCTAAACGTGCCCGTACCGTTCCCGTTGTCTACAAACGAAGCGCCCGCCGGCAGGTTTGACGCTTCCATCGCGAGCGCCGTTCCGTCCGGATCCGTCGCGGAAACGACAAACTGCAGCGGCGCGTTCTCATCGACCGACTTGTTACCGATCGGGTCCAGCACCGGCGGACGGTTCACGTTGTTGACGGTGATGTCTATGAACCGGCTATCGCTCTTTGCGGGCGAGCCGTTGTCGGTCGCGGTGAACTTCACATCCTGATACGTCCCTGCCTGGAAGAAGTTCGGCGTCCACGTGAACGTGCCCGTGCCGTTGCCGTTGTCCACAAACGATGCGCCGGACGGCAGACTGGACGCGGACAGGGCAGGAGTCGCGCCATCGGGGTCCGACGCGCTTACGCTGAACTGCAACAGTTCGTTTTCGTCCACCGTTTTGTTGCCGATCGGGTCCAAGACCGGTGCGGGGTTGTAATCGTTCACCGTGATCGTGATCGCTTCGACGTCAAACCACTGCGAGTCCGCCGAGTCCGTCGCCTTAAAATTCACGTTTGGGTACGCGCCCGACTGCAGATAGGTCGGCGTCCACGTAAACGTGCCGGTGCCGTCGCCGTTGTCCACGAACGACGCGCCCGCCGGCAGGTTCGTCGCCGTCAATACCGGCACCGTCAAGTCCGGATCGGCCGCCGTCACTCCGAACTGAAGTTGCGAGCCTTCGTCGACCGTTTGATCGCCGACCGCGCCAAGCACCGGTCGTGCATTTGCGGTGAACGTGGCCGTGTACGTCGTGTCTGTCGCCGGAATAGAAATGTTGTGCGCGGCCGACCCGCCATCCGACCATGACGCAAACCTGTATTTCGTATCGCCAACGATCTGCGGCGTTGCCGCCGTGATGGTCGTCGAGCCGTTTACGATGGCCTGCTTGACAAACGGAGATGGGGCGAGCGTGGCAAAAATCCCCACGTTCAGACCCGTGGGCTGGGTCTCCATCGTCAGCGTCACGATCTCGGGCAGCAGATCGACGGTGACGGTATCCGACAGACCATTTGCGCCCGGCTCGGTCGCGGTTAACTTCACCGCGATGTAGCAGGGGTACTCATGGTCGATCGCGGCAAAGGACCCGCTGTCGACCCCACTCACCGTGTCCATGTGGTGCTCGTGGCAATCCGGCGGGTTTATGCTCACACAGTGGTTCAGGATGAATTCCCACGTAAGCGCGCTCGGGTCCATCGGGCCGGTATCGGGATCGACACCGCTGCCCGCAAAATCGACCTCGTCGCCGACGCGCCACACGTACGAGGGGTCCGGCAACGTGATCTGCGCCACGGGCGGCCCGTTGTCCACCGAAATAATGATGGTGTCGATATTGGAAAGCAGGTCTTCGTTGGTGACTTTCAGGTTGACCGGATAATTCCCGGAGGTCTGGAATGTGTACATTGGCTGGGGATCGGTCGAGTCGCTGAAATCGCCGTCGTTATCGAAATCCCATTCGTACGTCAGCACGCCGCCGGCCTCGTTCGTGGAATTGAGGCCGCTGAACTGCACAGTCAACGGCGAGGGTCCAGAAACGACGTCCGCTTCCGCTACGGCGACGGGCGGCTCACCGCCGACGTACTCGATTCGACGCAGCGACCCAATCGAAATGTCGATGTAGAAAAGGTCGCCGCCGGGTCCCACCTGCAAGTCGACCGGATTCAGTTCCGGCAACGAAAAGTCCTCGACGGTTGATGGGTCAGGCACACCCTGCGCGTCCGGGTACATCACGCGAATCTTGTGGTCGGTGTAATCGGCCAGAAACAGCGCGCCGACATACTGTGACGGATAGTTCCCGCCCTGGTAAATCGCGGCGCCGGTCGCCGACGCGCCGCCAATGTGCGGGTATGCGTAGAACGGCGCGGTCACTGTCCCCTCGTTCACGAGGTTGTTGCAGATCGGCAGGTCGGAATAATAGTACTGCGGCATGATCTCGGGGCCTTCGTAACACGGCCAACCGAAATTCCGAATCGGCGTCGCCAGCGGATCCGGGATGTAGTTGATCTCCTCCCACGTGTTCCAACCCACGTCGCAGACGAAAATCGAGCCATTTGCCGGGTCGATCGTGAATCGGAACGGATTTCGCAGCCCGTACGCGATGATTCGGTCGTCACCGGGGTCGCCCCCAATTAGCGGATTGTCGGGCATCGCCTCGCCGGTGTCGGGATCGATTCGGATCAACGTGCCGTTGTACCCGGCCGGATCGCCGGACGTCCTCAGGTCTTGACTGCGCAACGCGCCGCCTTCCAGCGGCGGATCGTTGCACGTGCACGGGCCGAGGGGACTGTTGTCGGCGTTATACGGCTCGTCCTGGCCCCAGTCCACGTTGTTGAAGCTCGCCCCGTCGCCCGCCGACGCGTACAGCGCGCCGTCCGGCCCGAACTGAAGGTCGCCCACGCCATGACTCGGGTAAATCTGGCACCAGCCCTCGACGAGAACGACTTCGTTTCCCACCATCTGGTTGGTCGCCGGGTCAATCTCGATCCGGGAAATCCTACCCCCGGGTGATCCGCGCATCGCGTAGAAGACGTACACGTAGGGTCGTGTCGGCCACTGGGGATCGACCGCCAAACCCAACAGACCGTGGTCATGATGCGACCAAAGCTGCGACTCGAAGTCCTTCACGACGGTCGCCGTCGTGTCATTCAGGCCGTCGAACGCATACAGCTTCCCATACTTTTCGATAATGAAGACTTTGCTGCCGTCGGGCGAGAAGCGGACTGCCGTGGGGAGGTAAAACCCGCTGTAGAGCACGGTCTTCTGAAAGCCTTCGGGGAAAGGGCCCTCGTGCGCGGGCGCAGGCGTGCCGCAAAACTGGGCGAAAACCCACGCCAAAGACGCGACTCCCCACGCTACCCGCGAGTACAGCAAGCGGTATTTAACAGGACTACTCATCTACCCCCACGAGACCGACCATGATGAAACGTCCGCACGTAGTTTCAAGTGCCATGCCACTCCCGCCTAAGCGAGCTAAGCCTTTAAGGCTAAATAACATACGTTGATATATTATTGACCGAAGCCTAGTATTCGCAAACGATACACGCAACCCATTGTCAGCCGTGACAACTATTTGAGCAGAATCTATTACGCGTTAAAGTAGTCTATATATGTTAAAAAATAGTCAGAATGGCATCTATTTGGGTTGATACGCCGACGCTGGAGAGACCTTCCCAAACCATTTACGGCCACCGCACTTGTGGAGAATTGAAATGCGCCGCAATCGGAATGCCACGCAACCTCACCTACATATACTCTACTTCGCGACCGCCGTTTCGTCAAGTATTTACCGGCCGCCGCGGGTCCGCGACGCACGGTACCCTCGCGCACAAAATGTTGCGTTTCGCGTAGCAGGGGCGCTGGTACCGCGAAGCCGGTTGATCATCGCGCTCAATGCGAAGACTGCGTAGTCGGACGCGAACGCCAACCACGCGACAGCCCCGCCGTAGTGCTTTCGGAAGGTGTAGTACTTGCTCCGGTAGAGGTGAAATAAGGAGGTGTCGCTCGCCTGCCGTTCGCCACTGCTGGCCCCGTGATGGTGAATGACCCGCGCCTCGGGGCAAAAGCACACGTCCAGCCCGCGGCGCCGCGCAGGGAGCATCACGTCCATTTCCTCTTCGTAGAGGAACAGGTGTTCGTCGAACCCGCCGATTGCATCGAGGTAGTCACGCCGTATCAGGAAGCACGCGCCGGACACCATGTCCACCTTCGCGCCGGGGGTGTGCTCGTCTTCCGCCAGCCAAGTCTGCATCGCGCGAAACCGGGGGAAGCGACGTTGCAGGCCCGCGGTGTTCCAGAACCCGCGGATCAGGTTCGGGAAACGCCGGCACGACAATTGGAACCGGCCGTCGGGATATTCGAGGCGCGGCCCTACGGCAACGCACGTCGGGTGATCATCGAGGAAGGCGACGAGCGCGCGCAAGGCGCCGGCTCCCAGCTCAGCATCGGAATTCAGGAACAGCAAGTACGCGCCGTTACCCGCGCGCACGCCGCGATTGTTCGCGGGGCCGAAGCCGATGTTCTCGTCGAGCGCAATCAACGTCGCGGATGGAAACTCACCGAGCACCATGTCGGGTGAGCCGTCCCCGCTTGCATTGTCCACCACGATCGCGCGAACGTCTGCCACCTCTTCGGCCGCCGTCATCACGCTGGCGAGACACGCGCGCAACAGATCGCGCGTATTGAAGCTCACGATGACAATGTCAACGCCCATGCGGCGGACGCCCACGTAGCGGAAAGACGATTTTGGATTTTGGATTTTCGATTTTCGATTGAAGGCAGGCGGAAAGGCTGCGCCTCAACCACGCTGGGGGCGAGGCAGTGCGCTGGAAAGCGCGTGCGTCCAGGCCGGTATTCAGCGTGACCGGCGAAACTCGATTGGGAGAACGCGCAGCACGGTGACAGGGCCGCGGGAACATGCCTTGAGTTTGCCGAGAGCTACTGTCCCGCGCGGCAATCCAAAATCCAAAATCCAAAATCCAAAATTCGTCCCGCCGCCGTCCTGCCGCCGTCACCGCACGTCAGCCCTTCGTCTGCGCCAACAACTCGCGCACATCGATGACCTTCTCGCACTTGATGCGGTACACGCTCATGACGTACCCGTCTTCGAATTCCTCGCCGACTTCGAGTTTTCCGAACGCGGCGATCGGCATGTCCGAATAGTATTTCGCGGGACCGCCATCCATCGTCACCATCACCCACTCGTTCATCGACGGCGGCACGCCGAAACAGCAGTACATCTGGTTCTGCGTCAGCGCGAACGACTTCACCCCGCCTTTGTTGTCCACTTCGACGGGAACCATGAAGCCGACCACGACAGCGGGCTGCGCATTCAAGTCCTTTATCTTCGCGGGGATTTGTTCCTTCAACGGCTTGTTCGGCGTAGGGCTGGCGAGGATCGCATCCGGGTCCGGAACTTCGTAGGGGTAACTGCCCAGCGCATTGAACGTCACCTTCAGGTACTTGCCATCTTTTGTCTTCTCGAACTTCAGCGGGTCCTTCGCTGCGTCCCCTTCCGCCTTCTCGAGCAAGTCGAGCGACGCCTGCGGCAGCGCGGTCCCCAGCGTTTTCCCCTGCGGCGCAACGCCGCCCTGCTGCGCGGCCGCGCCGTCCTTCGGCGCCTCCGCCGGCGCGTCGATCGGCGCACCCTTAATCTCCGCGCCGTCCTTCTGCGCGAAGGCGCCATTCACGGCGAATAAAACCGCCGCAAACGCAGCGACGGTCACGCTGCAGAATTCAAACCAGCCGATGTGCTTCTTCACAGCCGAACACCTCATTCTTACTAACGCCGCATCATGGTCAAGCTGGCGACGTTCTCTCCGCTCGCGCCGAGCCATAACCATTACCCGTCACTCCCCCAATGGTACCGTATCCCGCGCACGTGCGCACTCAGAACGTGCCGCGCTTTCAGCGCTCAACATTTAGGCGCGTTACCAGATGTCCCAGGCCTTACAGCCCAAGCTGGGAACCGTTACACGCCATTGGCGCCGATCCGAATTGGGCATGTCTGCCATTTTGTTCACCCGCGCGGCCTAGGCCTTGTTTGGTATCGCCGACGCTCAGTTCTCAATTCGATCGCTTTTTCGTCGGCACAGTTTCTCTCGAATATCCCTAATCCCAGTACACTTCGGATTTTAAATTCGCCACCTTCCCCGATGGGTCAACCTCCACACATCGAATGAAGAAGGCAATTCCTTCTTTGTCATATGGCGTGTTCGCGTAGACCAGCAATTCGCCTTTGCGACGCCACCATTCCGGATTGGGCATCGAGTAGCGCGGTTGACCTAGTTTGCTGATGACCGTCTCTTTGGCATCGCCCACCGCTATAGTTGTGAATATTCTCTCATCAAAATCTGCGGCGAAATCCGTTTCGAGAAAGGCCCAAATACATGCCAATGCTGATTCACCTTCGGCACGGCCCGCTGCGTACAACGCGTGAAAATCCGAGCGATATACTGCTGCCAACAGCGCAAACGAAATAAGCACGAAGATCGTGCTGCAAACTATCCACCTGTATTCGGCCACACTACTGCGGATACGCATGTACCAAAGACCTCACGATGCCTACACGATCTCGAGAAAAAACACCAGTGTGCACTCCGTACTCAACCCTAACTACTCAGATACGATACGCTCTTTTGAAATCCAACCTCGAACGCGGCGGTGTGAGCCCTTCAGGCCTTCGCATCGGGAGGTATTGTCCTCATCCCTGTGCTGGAGCGCTGAAGGCGCAGCAGGTCTCTCATCATGTGAGCGCCACCGCGTAACATTACGTCAATATCCTCAGCAACCGGGCTTCACTCTGAATCATCGATCTAACCGTATGGTAGTTAATTTTCCAGGCGTGGCCCATGTAGTCCCACAGAAGGTTGTTGTTCTCGTCGAACAACGGGAACCACTCGCCGACCTTGTGGTTGATCACCTTGTCCATCACGAAGCGGTGGACGTTTTCGTAGGCGTCGAGGTACTTCTCGTCTCTGAATACAAGGTAGGCGTCAAGCATGCCCACGAGGCATTCGGCCTGTTGCCAGAACTCTTTGTTCCGTTCGCGGGCGGGCCCGTCGAAGGGGCCTTCGCAGTAGACGCCGCCGTTCTTCCAATCGACACCGTACGCCGCGCCATGGTCGAATATCTTCTTGAGCGCAGGCTTGTATTTCTCGACATCGAGATCGAGGATGCGAATGCTGTGGAGCAGCAGCCACGCGAATTCGACGTTATGGCCGTAGCTCGTGTTGTTCATCGGCCTCGCTTCGTCGTCCACGTCGCGGTCGGAGCCCCAGACGTCGGCGAACAGAATCTGCCGCAGCGGCGTCCAGTCGATTGCGAACTGCGCGATACCGAGACTGTACTCGGGGTGCATGATGCGTTTGAAGATAAGGTCGATAATCTCGATTGTCTTCTCGCGGTAGATGCGCGCGCCGGTCGCCTCGTACAGGTTGGTGAATGCCTCCATCAGGTGCATGTGTACGTCGAACGATTTGCGGTCGCCGCCGTATTTGCCCGGCTTTTTCTTCGACCAGTCCTGTTCGAGGAATTCGTAGTACCCGCCGTGGCAGTTGTCCGCGGCAAGCGTCTGCAACACCTCGTAGGTCTTCACGGCCCACTCGACACCGCGCGGATCGCCGGAGGCCATGCCGTATTCGCTCAGCGCATAAATTGCGAACGAATGCCCATAGGTCAGCTTGCTTACGTTGAGCGGCGCGCCATCCTGCTGCGCCGTCCAGTACCAGCCGCCGTGTTTATCGTCCCAGAACTTATCGAGCACAAAATCGACGCCCTGCTTCGCAATCCTCAAGAACTCGCCCTGCCCGATGTGCGCGCGATGTACGGAGGAATACGTATATATGCACCGGGTCTGGCACAGGTGCGTCTTTACCGTTTCGCCGGTCGGATTGCCGTTGCGGTCCAGGTAGGTCAGGAACCCGCCGTATTCCTTGTCCACGCCGTGCGTCAGCCAAAATGGCAGCAACTCGTCGCGCAGGTGGTCCTGTACCTCCTGCAGAAACTTCTCGCATCGATCCAACACGCTCACGGAAACTGCCCCCCTCGCGGGGACTGTCACCCGCCCGGGGCGGGTGGCTGTCCCAAACAATTACACTCAAACTGCACCTGTCGTGGAAATCGATAGTGTAGAAATTGCGGAGCCGTTCGCGCAACGCCCGCGGAATGTAAAACGGTACGCCGTATCGGTTAGACTAGGGCCACTCCCCGGGGCTCAGGTCTTGATTTGGCGGGTAGAGTGTGGTATCCGTGTGGGCAGTGTCCCGCCATTCCATCCCGAATTCGCCGCCCGCGCGGGCAGCATGGGCCGATGGTTCCGGGTAAGCAAGGGGTCGCCAACCGCACGTCTCGCTTTGGCACAGGCGCCGCATGGAGCGCGCGCTACACGCGTAAGGAATTCCGAACGCCGCGCGGAGATTTCAATTCCCGCGGTTCGCACATGAGTATTCACCCAACAGCAATCATCGACCCGAACGCCGATCTTGCGCCGGGGGTCCAGGTGCAGGCCTATAGCATCATCGGCCCGCACGTGAAGATCGGCGCGGGCACGATCGTCGGACCGCACTGCGTCATCGAAGGGCGCACGGTTATCGGCGAGCGCAACCAGTTTTTCTCCGGTGCGCAAATCGGGGTCATTTCGCAGGACCTCAAACACACCAAGGGGTTGGTGGGCCGCCTGATCATGGGCGACGACAACGTTGTGCGCGAGCACGCGTCCATCAGCGCGAGCACGCATTCAACCGAGGCCGACGAGCACCGCGTCACGACCATTGGCAGCGGCTGCCTCATCATGACCTGCGCCCACGTCGGCCATGACTCGCGCGTGGGCAGCCACGTCATCCTCGCAAACTATGTCGCCCTGGCGGGGCATGTCACCGTCGAAGACCGAGCGATAGTCGGGGGTCTCGTCGCGGTACATCAGTTCTGCCGGATCGGCGAACTCGCCATGGTCGGCGGCACCACGCGCGTGTGGAACGACGCCGCGCCGTTCATGATTACCGACGGCAACCCCGCCAAGTGCGGCGGACCGAACAAGGTCGGCCTGCAACGCAACGGCTACGACGAGGCCGCGCGCAAACGCATCAAGAACATGTACAAGATCATGTGGCGCTCGCACATGAACACGTCGCAAGCGCTCGAACGCATCGAAAACGAAGTCGAAGACTCGCCGGAACGAAAGAAATTTGTCGAGTTTGTGCGGGCCAGCACAAGAGGCATTACTCGATAGCAAGACCTGGGTTGCGTTCTGCGCAGGCTTCATCACGGTTAGAAGGGGATCTGCAATGAACGGTCCTTTCGGCTTAAGCCCCGCTCTGCTTATGTTCATTTCCGTTACGTGGGGGTTCGTGGTAACGGTGTTTTGGATGGCGTGCGCGTGGCGGGCAATGCGGGCGCATGAGAGAATCGTCGAAAAGCTCGAGCAACTGACAGCCCTTCCAAAATGACAAGGATGATGGTGACCCAAACACCGGAATTGACACGTCCGCTTCCAAAGCTGCACTTCCAAATATTGATTGACTGAATAGAGTCTCCCGAATGAACAAAACCCGTGTAGGCGTCATAGGCGTCGGCCACCTCGGCTTTCACCACGCACGCGTGTATTCCACGCTCGAAGGGATACAGCTTGCAGGTGTCGTCGACAGCGACGTTAGTCGCGCAGTCAAAGCATCGACCGAATTCGGAGCGCCGATGTTCACTGCGGTCGAGGAACTGTTGGCCGAGGGCGTGGACGCCGTGTCTGTTGTCGTGCCCACCAGCGCACACCGCGACGTGGCGCTACAATGTCTCGAAGCGGGCGCGGACGTGCTGGTCGAGAAACCGATCGCGGCGACCATCCAAGAAGCCGAATCCATTGTCGAGGCCGCGCGCCGGCACGGACGCCTCGTGCAGGTCGGCCACATCGAACGGTTCAACGGCGCGGTCGTTGCGCTAATGGAAGCGGTGAGGGATCCGCGCTTCATCGAGTGCCACCGGTTGAGTCCGTATCCAAACCGGGGCGACGATGTGAGCGTGGTGCTCGACCTCATGATCCACGATCTCGAAATCGTGCAGGCGCTCGCCGGCTGCGGCGTCGCGCAGGTGGACGCGATCGGCGTGCCCGTGTTCTCGAAGTTCGAGGACATCGCGAACGCACGAATCCGTTTCGATTCCGGGTGCGTCGCGAACATCACCGCGAGCCGCGTGTCGATGGAGAAGATGCGGAAGATCCGAATCTTCGCGAGCGATGCGTACGTATCGACGGACTACAGCGCGCAGGAAGTGATTGTCTACCGCAAGAAACCGGGCGAGCTTACGCCGGACATCACGCCGATGGAAATGATCGATATCGAGCCCTTGGATGTGCATAAGGAAGAGCCGCTGAAGCGTGAACTGGAATCTTTTGTCGCGTGCGTGCGCGACCGCACTCGCCCGTTGGTTTCGGGCGATGACGCGCTGTCCGCGTTGCGCCTGGCGCAGCGGGTGACGGATGCGATTCGGGGCGGAAACTCTTCGTGAACATGAATTCATACAATCTGGGCGGGACGAACATCCCCCTAAATCCCCCTTCAAAGGGGGACTCAATACCGGCCAAGTTTGTGGACGTGCAGTTCTTTAAGTCCCCCGTGGACGTGCAGTTCTTTAAGTCCCCCGTGAACGTGCAGTTCTTTAAGTCCCCCGTGAACGTGCAATTCTTAAAGTCCCCCGTGAACGTGCAATTCTTAAAGTCCTCCGTGGACGTGCAGTTCTTTAAGTCCCCCGTGAACGTGCAATTCTTAAAGTCCCCCTTTGAAGGGGGATTTAGGGGGATGTGAGCGTGCCTCGCATCTTCCTATCCGCGGGCGAATCGTCCGGCGACATGCACGGTGCGAACCTGATCCGCGCGCTGCGCGAACTCGATCCAAACATCGAGTGCATAGGTTATGGCGGGCCGCGCATGGCCGCCGCGGGCATGACGCTGCACCAGGACCTCGCAAGCCAGGCAATCATGGGGTTCGCGGAAGTCGTGAAGCATTTGAGTTACTTTCGCGAACTGTATCGGCGCACCGTAACGGAATTCGAGTACCAATCTCCGGATTGTCTTGTGGTAATCGACTATCCCGGTTTCAACATGCAGATTATGAAACGCGCCAACCTGCTCGGAATTCCCGTGGTCTGGTATATCAGCCCGCAGGTCTGGGCGTGGAAGAAAGGCCGCATCTTTGTCATTGCGCGCAACGCGAGAAAGGTGCTCGTAATTCTGCCGTTTGAAGAACCCATCTACAAACGATTCGGAGTGGACTGCACCTACGTCGGCCACCCGCTCCTCGACCAAATCGAATCTACCGAGATTAGGGGTATGTTCGCGGGGAGTATGGTCATCGTATTGATGCCCGGCAGCCGCGCCCAGGAGATCGCACGGCACATGCAGACGATGATCGATGTCGCGCGCGGCATCCGCGAGAAGTATCCGGACGCCCGGTTCGTCACGCCCTGCGTAGACGAGGAGCGCGAAGCGCAGGTGAAGGAACTCGCGGGCGGTTTCGCTCTCGAAACCACGACCGGCAATACGTACGAATTGCTCAATGCCGCACGCTTCTGTCTCGTTGCTTCCGGTACTGCAACCGTCGAGACGACGCTGTTCAACGTGCCCATGATCGTCATGTACAAGACATCGCCGCTCACGTATCTCCTTGCACGATTGCTCGTAAGGGTCCCGCACATCGGCATGGTCAATCTCCTCGCCGGCAAACGCATCGTTCCCGAGTTTATTCAGAGCGAGGCGACCGTGAATCGTATTCTCCCCGAAGCGCTCGAACTCATTGCCGACGGTCCGCGCCGCGATCAAATGCTCGCGGACCTGCATGCGGTGCGCGACAAAATCGGCGGCCCCGGCGCCAGCAAACGCGCGGCGGAGCAGGTGCTCGCCGTTATGAGGGCCGAAGCCCATGGCTGATCGCATCTTCCTGATCGATGGCAGCGCCTTCGCGTACCGCGCGTTTTTTGCCATCCGCGGTCTCACCAATTCGAAAGGCCAGCCAACCAACGCGGTCTTCGGGTTCGCGCGCGTGCTGCTGAAACTATTGCGCGAACACGATCCGTCGCACATCGCCGTCATCTTCGACGCACCCGGAAAGACCTTTCGAGACGACATGTACGCGGAGTACAAGGCGACGCGCGAAGCGACGCCGGACGATTTGGCGTCGCAGTTTCCGCTCATGCACGAGCTCGTCGAAGCGTTTAACGTGAAATTGATCGTGCAACCCGGCGTCGAGGCGGACGACGTAATGGGCACGCTCGCGCGGCAGGCGGCGATGCGCGGGATGGAGGCCGTGCTGGTGACGGGTGACAAGGACATGCTCCAACTCGTCTCCGATCGTGTGCGCGTGTTCGATCCCGGCAAGGGCGACGACGGCAAGTGGCTCACCGAAGCGGACGTGCGCGAACGATTCGGCGTCGGGCCTGAGAACGTGATCGATGCGCTCGGCCTCATGGGGGACACCGCGGACAACGTCCCCGGAGTGAAAGGCATCGGCCCGAAGACCGCAAAGGCATTGCTCGAAAAATACACGACCTTGGAAAATCTGTACGCACACATCGACGATACGAAAGGCAAACAGCGCGAGCGGCTCGAACAGGACAAGGACCTCGCGTTTCTCAGCCGCGAACTTGTCACTATTCGCACCGATCTCGAATTGCCCGTGACCGTGGACGATTGCAGGCGCCGAGAATTCGATCGCAAGAAGATGGCGGACACCTTCGCCAAGCTCGAGTTTCAATCGCTGCTCGAAGAGTTCACGCCGGACGCGTCGGAAGTGGAAGAGAACGACTACCGGCTCATCCTCACGGAGGATGAGTTGAAGAAGGCCATCGCCGAAATGCGCGCGAGCGGCGCGATGGCCGTTGACACCGAAACCACCTCGACCGACCCCATGCGGGCCGAACTCGTCGGCGTGTCGATGAGCTGTAATGCGAACACGGGCTACTACATTCCCGTCGGTCATGCGCCGGAGGCCATGTCGGTGTTGGGGGTAAACCTGCCCGAGAAGCGGCTGGATAAGCAGAGGGTGATCGACCTGCTTCGGCCCTTGCTGGAAGACCCCAAGGTGGGCAAGGTAGGGCACAACATCAAGTATGACCTGCTGGTGCTGGAGCGGTCGGGGGTCCGGCTGGAGGGGATAACCCTCGATACGATGGTGGCTTCGTATTTGACAGATGCGAGCCGGTTGAGGCATAATCTCGACGAAGTTAGTCTGCACTACCTCAGCCGCAAGCTGATCCCCATTTCCGATCTGATTGGTAAGGGGTCTAAAGCGGTAACCTTCGACAGCGTTCCCGTCGACAGCGCCTGCACCTACGCGAGCGAAGACGCTGACATAACGTGGCGGCTGGCAGCAGTCTTCCAGCCGCTCCTCCGGGAACGGGGCCTACAAGCCCTCTATGACGAAGTGGAACTTCCGCTGATTCGCGTGCTGGCCCGCATGGAGCAGGCCGGAATCGCAATCGATACCGCGGTGTTCGAGGGGTTGCGCGGAGAAGTCGAAAAGCGGCTCCGCGAACTGGAAACAGACATATATGAGACGGCCGGGGAACCGTTTCAGATCAACTCGCCCAAGCAGCTTCAGGAGATTCTGTTTGGCAAGCTGGGGCTGAAGCCCGTCCGAAAAACAAAGACCGGGTATTCGACGGACGTCGAGGTGCTCGAAGAACTGGCCCACGCGCACCCGCTTCCCGAAAAGATCCTGGAATACCGCGTCCTGGAAAAGCTTCGCGGCACGTACATCGAGGCGCTTCCAAGACTGGTCAACCCGGAAACGGGGCGGATACATACATCGTTCAATCAGGCGGTCGCCGCGACGGGGAGATTATCGAGCAGCGACCCAAACCTGCAAAACATTCCGGTGCGCACGGAAATCGGCAGGCGCATCCGGGAAGGGTTCGTGCCGGGCAAGGCTGGCCACAAGCTGATTTCCGCCGATTACTCGCAAATTGAATTACGCATTCTCGCCCACCTCTCGGACGACGAGCACCTGCGCGAAGCTTTCGAGCATGACGCCGACATCCACGAAGAGACCGCCGCGCGCGTGTTCGACGTGATGCCCGGAACGGTCACGCCCGAAATGAGGCGCCAGGCCAAAGCGGTGAACTTCGGGGTCGTGTACGGCATCAGCGCGTTCGGGCTGTCGCGCAATCTCGGCATCTCGACGCAGGAGGCCGCGCGCTTCATCGAGCAGTACTTTCAAAAGTATCCGGGCGTAAGACGGTGGATCGACGCGACCCTCGCGCAGGCCGCGAAGGACGGCTACGTCACCACGCTGCTGAACCGGCGGCGCTACGTGGCCGACCTGAATACGCCGAACCAAACCGTGAGGAAAGCGGCCGAGCGCGTCGCGATCAATACGCCGGTGCAAGGCAGCGCGGCGGACATCATCAAGGTCGCGATGATTCGCCTCGATAAGGCATTGGAGAAAACGGACGCGCGCCTGCTCTTGCAGGTCCACGACGAATTGGTGGTCGAAACGCCGGAAAAAGACGCCGGGCGCATTGCAGAACTGATGCAACAAACCATGGAGGAAGCATTCACGCTTACGGTCCCGCTCAAAGTCGACGTGGCCATAGGCAACCACTGGGCGGAAATTCACTGAGGGCTAGGCCACCCTTCGAGGATACGCCGAAAACAAACGAGTCCTTTAGGTCCCTTTGGCCCTTTAGGTCCTTTTCATAACACCGAGCGGAAGAAACGAAACCAAAAACCAACGGAAGAAACACAGTGAGAGAATATCAAAACGACAAAGGGCGCAACCGGGGCAAAATGGGCGGCGGCAAACGCATGGGCGGGGGCGGCCGCGACCGGCGCCCCATGCACGGTGACCGCGATCGCCACCGCGGCCCGCGCCACAATCCCAACATCGTCGATGTAGCGAACGACGAAATCGAAAACGGCGATCTCCCTGCCCCCGGAGGTCCCGAAATCGCCATCGGCGACATGAAGAAGATGCCGATGGAAGAACTGATGGACATGGCCCGCAAGCTCGAGATCGAGAACTATGGCGGTCTCAAGAAGCAGGACCTGATCTTCAAGATTCTGCAGACGAACATCGTCAACGCGGGATCGGTTTACGGCGAAGGCACGCTCGAAATCCTGCCGGACGGTTTCGGCTTCCTGCGCTCGGGCCAATACTCGTACCTACCCGGGCCCGACGACATCTACGTGTCGCCGTCGCAGATTCGCAAGTTCGGCCTGCGCACCGGCGACACGATCCAGGGGCACGTCCGCCCGCCGAAAGAAGGCGAGCGCTACTTCGCGCTGCTCAAGGTCGAAGCCGTCAACTACGAAAGCCCCGAGCACGCGCGCGAACGCATCCTCTTCGACAACTTGACGCCGCTGCACCCGAACGAGCGCCTCAAGCTCGAAACCGAACAAAAAGAAGTGGCCATGCGGATCATGGATCTCATCTCGCCGATCGGTAAGGGTCAGCGCGGCCTCATTGTCGCCGCTCCGTTCACGGGCAAGACCGTGCTGCTGCAAAAGATCGCGAACAGCATCACCAACAATCATCCCGAAGCGCACGTCATCGTGTTGCTCATCGACGAGCGCCCCGAAGAAGTCACGGACATGGCCCGCTCGGTCAAGGGCGAGGTCATTGCGTCCACCTTCGACGAAGCGCCCGAGCGCCACGTGCAGGTGGCGGACATGGTCCTCGAAAAAGCGCGGCGCCTCGTCGAGCACAAGAAGGACGTGGTCATTCTGCTCGACTCGATCACGCGGCTGGCGCGCGCGTACAACGTCATCGTCCCCGCGAGCGGCAAGGTGCTCTCCGGCGGTGTCGACGCGAACGCGTTGCAACGCCCGAAGCGTTTCTTCGGCGCGGCGCGCAACATCGAAGAAGGCGGGAGCCTCACGATCCTTGCGACGGCCCTCATCGAAACGGGCAGTCGGATGGACGATGTCATTTTCGAAGAGTTCAAGGGCACGGGCAACATGGAAATCCACCTGGACCGCCGCCTCATGGAGAAGCGTGTGTTCCCGGCGATCGACGTGCTCAAGTCGCGCACGCGTAAGGAAGAGCTGCTGGTGCCGGACGAAGAGTTGCAGCGCATCTGGCTGCTGCTGAAGGTGCTGAGCCCCTTGAGCGTCACCGAGGCAACGGAATTGCTGGTCGAAAAGTTGAAGAAGACAAAGACGAATTCCGAGTTCCTGGCGATGATGCAGAAGATGTAGCGGAGTGTCGAATGGCCGGGAAGGGCACTGCAGTATCAAGTGGGATTCCAATCGAGGAATTGATCCAGGAAGTTCGCGGCAACAAGGTTATACTTGATTCTGACCCTGCGAGACTGTATGGCGTCACGAGTCGCCTCAAGGAACAGGTCAAGCGCAATGCCGAACGGTTCCCGGCAGACTTTGCGCTTGTCCTTACATATCAATAGGTTACGAATTTGAGATCGCAAATTGCGATCTCAAACCGAGGCGGAAGGCGCTACTTTCCGACGGCGTTTACCGAGCATGGCGCCATAATGGCTGCGAATGTTCTCAACTCGGCGAAGGCGGTCGAGATGAGCGTTTACGTGGTTCGGGCGTTTGTTCCGATGCGCCGTACGTTGCAGACCAGTGCGGAATTGTCGAAACGGCTTGAAGCGGTCGAGCGTCGGCTGGATGGACACGACGAATCGATACGCGCACTTGTCGCCACCGTTCGACAACTCATCACTCCGCCGGAAAAACCACGGCGCGCCGTTGGTTTCAAGCCACGATAGTGGTCCACCGGTAATCCGGTGACAACCGCGCGATAGTTGGCGTGGTGTCCGTACATGCGGATCTTTCTCTTGACGCACCTCCACGTTGAGCATAGGATTGATCCACTCGGTCTGTCCATCGCTTTGAGGAGGCTGGCCCATGTCTTCCTGCAGCAGCGCCGCCAAGTACGTCGCGCTTGATGTGTTTGATAAGACTATGCGCGATAAGCAGGGAAAAATTGTCGACTCCGCCGAAAGTCGCGGAATTGTGTACGCGCGTGCGACGAGTCCGCGAGCGCGGGAAATTCGAGATCGTGACACCTTTTTTGGAGGGGTTGCGTTTCGAGCCTCGGACACAGGGGTGTCGATTCACCCGTATGCGTTCCGGGTTGTGTGCAGCAACGGGCTGGTGATGGGAAAATCCCGAATGACCGCGGAATTTGATTTTGAGTAATTCTTTAGCCGAGTGAAGCATTTATGGAAACTGCCGATAAACATAATGCTTGGATTCAGTCGAGGGACGGAGGTTTTGGTGACCCAGCAGA